>CAZNBU010000487.1:0-2878 GCA_964571035.1 uncultured Planctomycetaceae bacterium
AACTTGGCCGGAGTTTGACAGTCCGGCCCGCACATCCATGGCGTATACTATTTCGCGCTCACACGAACTGGAGGTTGTGATGTCCCGACTGTGCCTGGTCGCCGTGCCGTTCGTTTTGATCGCGCTGACACTTTCGTGGGCGCCCCGACCGCTGGTCGACGCACAGGATGAACCCGAGAAAGCCGCGTTGATTCCCGTCCTCAGCCACGACGACGCGGAACTGCGTCACCTGTTCGCCCTCTGCCAGGTCGCACGCACCAAGTCCGCCCTGCGGGAGTCGTTGGCCGATCCTCAGTTCGACCCCGAGAAAGCCAAGGCCGCCGCACAGGCGCTGGCCGACGTGCGCCGGATGCTGGATGTGATGGGACCGGCCACCGAGGACGCCATGCGCCACTTCGCGCAGTATCACGTGGAACGCGCAAACGAAGCGCTGAAAACCGGCGGGCGCCTGGCCGACGTCCAGGACGCAATCTTCTGGCAGGAAGTCGCGCTGGCCGTGGCCGATGTCGCGTGGGACGTGGCCGGCGTCGTCGGGGCGCTACAGAAAGTCACCAGCCTCATTAAGGGCGCGAAGTCCGACGATGAACTGCTTGACGCGCTGCTGCGTCACCCCCAATGGGGCGGCCAGGACCTGAAGGCGAACGAACTCTGGCGCAAAGTGAACGCCGCAGCCGACACGGCCAACACTTTGGTCAAGCGCGCAAACGAGGCACAGCAGGACGGCCTCGGCGACGGCTACATAGGGAAGGACACGCTGAACTCGATGATCAGCGTGCATGACAACCTGGTCGCGGTCTCTGACTTGATCCAGAAAACCTACGAGGCACGGCGCCTCGGCACCAAGGTGCTGACGCGCGCAAACATCACGGCCGTGATCGAGCCTCTGTTCGTCGTCGCCAAGGGGTTCGCCGAGCGCGCCAAAGCCGAGCTGAAGGAGCGCGAACAGGAGTTGCAGAAAAACCTCGGCGCCGAGGACAAGCTGCTGGGCGACAGCTGGCTGAACCGCACCCGCATGGGCAGACGCTTCGACCTGCACAACGAAGCTGATCCCATGGTCGAAGATGCGTGGCTGGACCTGTTGCGCGCTTTCGAGCTCGCGCCGACGGTCGGCGCGAAGCCGCCAGAAGTCGACGAGGCCGTGCGCGGCTACAAGCCGCCGCCGGGCTACTCCACCCGCTGGGCCCACCTGTTCAAGGTCTACGTCCCGGAACTGGCCAGGCGAGTGAAGGCCGCCGACGACGCGCTGGCGGCCCTGAACATTGAACCTGGCGCCGAGCCAGCCATGTCCACCGACAAGCGCGACTACAGGATTGGCGAGGAAATCACCGTCACCTACGACGCCAGCCACGGCGTGGCGGAAGGGGGCTGGATCGGCCTGCTGGATTCAAAGGTGCCCCACGGCGGCGAGTCCAACAACGCGCGCGAAAAGCTGACGCTTCAATCCATTCCGACGCCCGAGGTTGGCAAGCGCGTATCGGGAACCATGACCTTCACCGCGCCCGACAAGCCGGGGCTCTACGACTTCCGGATGTGCAACTCGCGCATCAACCGCGAATACCGATCCGCCCCGATCACGGTGACGTCAAACATTGACCGGGGTCTGCGGCTGCGGTTCGCGGCCGGCATGCGCACGGACGCGGACGACCCAACCGTGGTCCGCTTCAACACGAAGCCAGGGCAGTTCGACGACTTTCTCGTGTTCATGGTGGTCGAGCACGAAACAGACGGCGCCCAGGGCGGACACAAAGTCGACGTTCGCATACTCGACGCGGGAGGCGAGGAAACCGCGAGCGGCCCGCGCATTCGCGGCCGCTGGGGGTTGCTCTCGAACTATCTCGGTGCGGTTGAAGGCAGGACAGGCAAGCCGCCCGCACTTTGGGAAGTCCCGCCAGGCAAGTGGACGTTCGAGTTCAGCTCGCCCACCGTGCCCGGCTCGCTTAAAGTGATTTGCGAATCCGTCGAGCCACCGCGGGCACTCGGCGTCGAGTTCTACATCTCAACCCAAGAGCACAGCTGCGGCTGGAAAGACTGGCAGAAGCGCACACTGTTCGGCTGGGGGCGCATCACCGGCATCGGCCCGAAGCAGTTCCTCGAGAAATACAGACTGTGCGCAAACCAATTCACGCGCGGCGGCACCTACGCGTGGATGAGAATCAACAAGATGCTGCACGGTGACGAACTCGCGAAACAAGAGTACGTCGAGATCAGCGTTAGCCCGAAGACCGGCTCATTCTTCTATTCCTTCACGCTCGACGAGGGCGTATCGGGCAATCTCGCGCCCGGCGTGACAGTTTTCCCGAAGGGGTCCGGGGCGCCCGGTGTCCGCGCGAACAGAAAGCTCGTTGCGCTCGACATCAAGGACGGCATGGGCGAACTCGAGGTGACACACACCGACGCATGGGGGAACACCATGCACGGCCACTGGCGCATCCTTCGCGACGGCGAAGAGTTGTGGATGCCTCGACCGTTCGCGAATAGCCCCCCGGCCCTCAAGATCGGCCCCGTCGACATTGAGCGAGAGAACGCCTTCATCGCCGGCCACAAGGCCGGCATCCGCGACCTGGAGGTGCTCGAGGGCGTGCGTCGCCGCGTTGCCATTCAGAGCCAGTGGGGAATCGTGCACGTCTTGGCCTACGACAAGAACGGCCAGCTCGCCGGCGGCGGCCTCAACAACCCGCGGGCCAAGATTCCGCTGCGCGTCGTGTGCCACTCGGCGGAGCCCGTCGCCGAGGCCTATTTCGAGGCCGCGATCCGCCGCGCGGTCGCGCTGCGCCGCGAGGTCTTCAAGCTCGACGAGGCCACCGACGCCTACCGGCTGGTCAACTCCGACGGCGACGGTCTGAGCGGTCTCATCGTCGACCGCTATGCCGTTACGCTG
>CAZNBU010000488.1:0-2876 GCA_964571035.1 uncultured Planctomycetaceae bacterium
TGAAACTTGGCATCGCGGCCGGAATTGATGCGCTCGATCACCTGCTCAGACTGAGTGATGCGCTGCTCTGCCAGGGAGACTTCCTTCTCACTGATCCTAATTTCGTTTTCGTGCTCGGCGATGATCCTTTCCAGGCGCTCGAGTTCTGCACCAAGCTGTTCGACCTCAGTAAGGTCAAGCTGAGCCAAGGCGCGCCGTGCGGCGTCGATGTCGCCTGCATGCTGCACGAGCGGCGTAGCGTCGAACATGGGCTCCTTCAGGTTAGCGACCTTGCGACGGAAGTCGACCAGCATGCGCTGTTGCTCCTCCAGTTCACCGATCTCTCTATCGAGTTCCGCCAACTGGTTGGTTACCCGATGCAGCGCCTGCTCGCGCGCTTTGCGCCCCAGCACGAAGTCTTTGCGGTCACAGACGAACATCGCATTCGCGCCGCTACCCTTGCCATCCTTAGTTATGCCCCTTGGCGTCAAGCGCAGTTCACTGGAGTCGGCAACCTTGACTACCGCACCAAACTGTTCGATGAGGTACGCCTTTGCGATGGGATGGTCGGTGTGGAGCTCATGGATGATGGAGTTGGGGGCTACGCGAGCCGGGTCAGCGCGGTCCAAACAGCGCTTCCCCTGGGCGACCTTCGAGCGTGAGCTCCATGACCGCAAGAAATCGATGGCCCTCGACTCCCACTCGGGTTTAACGAGCAGCATGAAGCGCGAGCCGTCCATGTACCCTTCGATGGCCGCTTGCCACGCATCAGATACCGGCTCGACCAAGTCGCACAGCACCTGCACTCCCGCCTCAGGCAGGCGCTCTCGGATGCGTTCTAGAGCCAGGATGGTGTCTCGGTTGTAGTTGCCCGCACCGGCTGCCAACCGTTGTTTGCGCTCTGCGAGTTCAGTGCGAGCCTTGCGCGCTGCGTCAATGCGTTGCTCCACTGAAGCGTCTTCCGTCACCAGCGCCGTCACCACGCTGTTGGCGGCACCTGTAAGGGAGGCGAGCAGCTGTTCCAGTCCGGACCCAACGCCGTCGAACGCTGGCACGAGTTGGAGGAGCTTCTCGACCGCCAAGCAGTCATCACGTTTGGCGTCGACCACCGCATCCAGTAGACCGGCAAATCGGTCGACGTGGGTGACGGCGATGACTTTGGCGACCGCGTCGACGGACGCGCGCAACTTCGGGAACTGCTCGGGCACAGGTTGGCGCACGACGCCGTCAGCCGCATTCGTGATCAGTGCCGCCGCATGCAACGCGGCGTGAAGCTCGGTCAACTTTTCGTGAGCAGCCGACACAGCCCGTTCGAGCCGTTCGTCAAGGGCCTTCTTTTCAGTGTGCGCGGCGATACCGCTCAGCTTTGCGGCGACGTGGATGCGGCTTTCGTCAACGCCCTTCTTGAGCTGTGCTTCAGTCTTGGCTTTCGCCTCGTACTTGCGAGCAAGAGTGCGATCTTCATCAATCTTCTTGCGCTCCGCAGCGATGCGTTCCTCGTCGACCGCGACCTGCATCTTGGCCAAGAGCAGTTCATAATGAACCTGGTTCTCGAACGCGGCAGCCGTCTTTCCGATAGCGTCCTTCATCTCGCGAAGGTGAATAACAGTTGACTGCAGGCGCGTCCCCTCCTGCTTGAGGTTGGTTACCTGCCGCATCAGGTCGCTGATGCGTGCAATGCTCTCCTGCAGTGCCTTGCCGTCGAACTCCAGGATGTCACCGCGAACCAAATCGTGAACTGACCCAATGGGCTTGTAGGCAATCGACTGTGACCAGGCCTTGGCTGCGTTCTGGGTTTCATCCCAAGGGATAGAGTTGCGCCCACGGAACCGCCCGTACAGGCCACAAAGGTAGTCGCGCTTGTGGTCGTCGTAGGTGTGGACCTTCGGATACTTCGCCTTGAGCCGCCGGACCGCGTCTTCCACGGGTACACAGATGCCTTGGTCAACGTCCTCGAAGAAATCCTCCACGGTAAGCGCTGCATCTTCAACGATGACGAGCACAAGCCGCTCCAACTTGGGGTCCCTGCGTTCACCTGTTCCATCAACGCGCGCCGAAGCGGCGACTAGGGCAGTGAAGGCCTTCGCAGTGGCCTCGTCGGGTCCCGGGCGGAAGACCGCAGCCACGTAACCCTGCGCCCCATCTGGGCGGGAGAAGCGACTGTATTCCGCGCCGACGACGAAGGACTCCAGCGTTCGCTTCGACTTGCCACGGCGCGGCCCCCGTGTTACTTCTTCCTGACCGGGGTTGTAAGCCACGATGCCTTGGTGCGCCGCGGTCATGATGGTTTGCAGCCCGTCGAGCATCGTTGACTTGCCAGCACCAGTCGGGCCGGTCAGGAGCGTCATGTTGCCGAGGTCGTAGTTGCCTGGGCGAAGTTGTCCCCAGTTCACGAGGACCATGCGGTCGAGCTTCATTCGCTGTCTCTCTCGGCGGTGACCTCTTGTTCAACGATGCCGTCGGCTTCAAGCGCGGCGCTCAATGCATCGTTAGAGATGATGCCCAGGATGGTGGGCCGGATGGCCAAGAGAGCGTCTTCGTCGGTGATCGAGAACTCGGCCGTGTAGCTCAGCAACCTGTGGCGCTTGAGTTCTGCCAGCAGCGCCATCTTGTCGCCCATGCCCTGCGGAAGCGCACGCTTCAGCTGGGTCTGCATGGTTGCCGCAATCTCCTCGAAGCTAATCAAAGCTTCGCCCCGCGGCTGGATGTCACCGGTGCTGAGCTTATTCTGATACAGGAAACGAAGAGCCAAGGCAATCGCTACGAAGTCCGCGGAAACCCGAGCACGAAGGGACGGGATCGGGTCAAGAGTGTCTTCTGGCAACCCATCGACGATCGCGCCCGCGACATACAGACGATAGAACTGGTTGGTGCTGTCGTGATGCAGGCGGAACCCG
>CAZNBU010000489.1:0-2861 GCA_964571035.1 uncultured Planctomycetaceae bacterium
TCCTGCAGGTTCGGGTTGCGCGGGTTGCCGGCGCTGTCCTCCGGCGCGGCAAAGCGCACGCGCAAGGGCAGCATGTTCTCGCCCTGCTGGTAGTCGCGCAGGGATGTGCCGCTTAGCTGGAACCCGATCACCTGCGACAGCACGTTGGGCTCGATACCGAACGCGGCTGCACGCTGGCGGTCCACGGCGACGGTCACTTCATCCATCGCCTCGTCGGTATCGACGCGCAAGCCTTCCAGCCCTTCGATGGAAGACAGGCGCACCTCGACCTCTTCGGCCAGTTGGAACAGGCGCTGCGTGTCCGGCCCCGTGAGGCGCACCGACACTTCGCTGTTGGTGCTGCCGCCACCTCGGAACTCGCCGCGCACGCGCACACCGGCGCGCTCGGGAATGGCTTCGCGGATGTTCTTGTAGAAGGCGTCCGCTTCATCTACGCGGGTGCGGTCCAGGTAGATGTAGAAGCTGGACCACCCTTCGCTGAAACTGATCGCCAAAGACTCGATGCCGAAGTGCTCGCTCGCCTCCTCGGGCGTTCGGCCGTACAGCGCCTCGGCCCGCGCGGCGTCCATCCCCTGCTCAATGGCTTCGGCCCGCTTGCGCGCGGCGTCCTCGCGGCCGAGCAGGATGTTCTCCATGTCGAACACAAAGCTCATCCAGATCGCATCGCGGATCGGCTGCGTGTCCTGCATGACGCCATCGATGCCCGAAGGCCCGGCGATGATGTCGATTTCTCCCTGCTGTGTGCCGCGCGCGACCTGCACGGGCACCCGCGCGCCCTGCACGGTGTCCTGCTCAAGCCGTCGCAGGTCTGCCAGCGACTCCACCGGGCGCGAGTTGTAGCGCACGATGAAGTCCCCCACCTTGAAGTCAGCCTGCTCAGCCGCGGAGCCGGGCGCGATGTCGGTAATCTGCAACGCATGGCGGCTGATCATGATGTCGGTGCCGTCGTCGAAGCGCGCCCACAGGCGGATGCTGTCGCGGTTGCCCTGGTTTTCGTCGGTACGCTCCTGCGCGCCCTGCAAAGCAAGAATCCCGGCAATGGTGGCGGACATCGCCAGCAGCACCACCAGATAGCGCGGCGCCATCAGCCGGCCGATCGTGCGCTCGTAAATGTTGGTGATGCGGTCCATCACCGGATGCTCGGGCAGCCCGCGCGGGTTGCGCCCGACCAGCAGCGCGGCGCATTCCCACAACACGATGAACGGACCCGCGGCAAGCACGCCGCCCGGGCCGCCGCGCCGCCACGCAACGCGCAGCTTGCGGCGCTGCAACGCGAACCAGGTGCGGAAGCGGCTGGTCCTTTCCTTCTTCAATAGGCCGGTGCGGTTCATGGTCATCGGGATGACGCCGATGGCCAGCAGGATCGAGAACAGGATGCTCAGGCAAACCGGCAGGCCGATCTTGCCCATCACGAAGCTGAGCATCGCGTCCTCAAGCATGAACACCACGGTGATGAACACGATGACCGTCGTGCTGGTCGCGAGGATCAGCGCCAGCCCGACTTCGCCCGCGCCGCGCACCGCGGCTGCATAGGGTTGCTCGCCCAGGGAATGCCGTCGGAACACGTTCTCAGCCACCACGATGCTGTTGTCGAGCAGCATGCCGGCTGCGATGGTGAACCCCATCAGCGCCAGCAGATTGACCGTCTCGTCCATGAAGTACATGACGGCGAGCGCCATGGTCATCGAAAGCGGGATGGAGAGCGCGATCATCACGCTAAGCCGCCAGCTTTTCAGGAAGATCAGCATCACGATAAAGGCCAGCAACCCGCCCCACATCAGGGTTTCCATCAGCGTGTCGATGCTGTCGCGGATGCTCTGGCCCTGGTTGCGGGCGGAGTGAATCGTGAACCCGGCAAGCTCGCCCTTGTTGCGCAGCTCCTCCAACGCCTGCTCGATGCGGTCGCCGACCGCCACGGTGTTGGCTTCGCCGGTTTTGTGGATCATGGCCGTGGCGCCGCGCTTGCGGTCAACGCGCACGTATCGCGACACACTGTAGGTCTCGTAGATGCCGTGGTGCCTGCGCCCGCCGGCGGTGCCGTGGCGCGTGATGTCGGCGAGGATCAGGCCCGGTTGCACCGGGATGTTCTCGATCTCGTGGATGTCGTTGAAGCGCGAGTCCGCCACCAGGTAGACGTCGCGCGACTGCATGACGTCCTGGGCCGTCCCCTCTTCCACCGTTACTTTGCCAGCCGGCGCGCGGAAGTTGTCGTTGCGCAAGCGCGACAGCAGTTCCGCCATGTTGACGCCGTGCGAGCGGCACTTTTCGGGGTCGAGGTCGACGGCGATGTACTTGCGGTAGGTGCCTTCGAACGTGACGCTGGCGACGCCCTCAATGGATTCGAGGTACGGCTGGATCACCCGCTCAAGCTTCAGGTGCGGGTCTTCGGTGCCGTCTTCCCACGAAAAGTTGACGCTGGCGACCGGCCAGGCGTTGGTGTCGCCGCGCCAGCGCCGCACTTCGATGCGGCCTACTGTATCCGGCAGGCGCGTGCGCGCGCGCTCGACGGCGGCCCACACCTCGGCGTAGGCCTCGTCCATGTCTTTGTCGCGGTCGAACTCGAGGTCGAAGTCGGCTTCGTCCGCGCGTGAGCTGGCTTCGAGTTCCTTGATGCCGGGGATGGTGGCGAGTTCGCCTTCGACGATCAGGGTGACCTCGCGCTCGATCACCTCGGGCGACGCCACACCGCCTGTGCGGTTGTACTCGACGTCTACGTTGAGTTCTTTCTGCTCAAGGCCCGACGGGAAGAGCTCCATCGGCATCAGGTTCATGCTGATCAACCCGAGCACCGCCGTCGCAACCAGCAGCACAGCCACCGTAATCGGGCGACGCGCAAAGAACGCCAGAATGGGGTGGCGCTC
>CAZNBU010000490.1:0-2595 GCA_964571035.1 uncultured Planctomycetaceae bacterium
GATGCAGAAGCGGGTTGATGCCGAGGTGGCGCGCATCGAAGCCGAGCGTGAGCGCATCCGACAAGAGGAGGAACGCAGGGCGCAGGCAGCCGCCGAGGCCCAGGCCGAGGCCGAGCGGGCGCGCATCCGGGCTGAGGAGCAGCACAAGGCGCAGATGGAAGCTGCCGAGAGCATGAAGGCAGAGCAGGCCGAGCGCGAAGCCGAGGCAAAGCGCCAGGCCATCCTGGCCGAAGCCGCCAAGCCAGCCGTGACGCGGGCGCTGGAAGAGATCGAGCGACACAAGTCCGACCCGCGCTTCGCCGCCGTGGTGGCCAGCGCACCGGCGCCGGCCGACGAAACCCCCGCCCTGACCCTCGGCGCCATCAACGAGCGCCTGCACCCGATCAGCCTCAGCGCCGCCGGCCTGGCCGAGTTCGGCATTGAGCCGCTGGCGACCAGCAAAGCCGCGAAGCTTTACAGCGAGTCTCAGTTCAAGCAGGCGTGCCGGGCCATTGTCCGGTGCGCTACGCACGCCCTGCGCGGCGAGCTGGAGGCGGTTTGACATCCTCCCCGGCCTGAAGGCCGAGGTTTCTCGGGAATTCTGATGATTGCTGCACTGTACGTTGAAACAGATGGCGCTTACTTTGGCCTTGACGTGAAATCCATGGTAATATTCCCGAATGCCACACAAAGACCCAGCGGCGCGCGCCGCCTACCGAAAAAAGTACCGGGAAGCTCACCGAAAGGAAGCGGCTGAAAAGACGCGCCTATGGAGAGAAGCAAACCCTGGGCGCAATGCGGAAAACGCGAAACGCTGGCGGGAAGAAAATCCAGAAAAGGCCGCCGCATCAGAGAAAAAGTGGAAGTCAGAGAACAGGGAGCGGATAAACGAACGGCAGCGCGAATGGCGGAAGCGAACAAACTACGCATCAAGCCCTAAGCGCATCGCCCAGAGCCTGAAGGATTGGCTCAAGACATACGGTCTTACCCCGGAAGAATACGAGAAGATGCTTGAAAATCAGGGCGGCGTGTGCGCAATTTGCCAGTCACCACACCCGAGAATGAAAAATGCAAAACGGTTGTACGTAGATCATTGCCACGAGACCGGAACTGTTCGCGGGCTCTTGTGCCACCAGTGCAATGCGATGCTTGGGCATTCCGGGGATTCGCCAGAAACGCTCCGGAAGGCGGCCATATACTTGGAGACGGTAAATGATGACTGTTGCGGCACTCTTTGTCGAGACTGACGGGGCGTATTGGAATCTGGAAAATGTTGACCCGTGGGACGAAGCAAAGGATGCAAGGCTCTACACCGGGCCGCTGCCGGTGGTGGCGCACCCGCCATGCCAACGATGGGGCCGCTACTGGCATGGCGCACCGAACAAGCCGCACCAGTACAACATTGGCGAAGACGGCGGGTGCTTTGCCGCAGCATTGACCGCCGTGCGCAACCACGGCGGCGTGCTTGAACACCCGGCGCACAGCCACGCCTGGAAATGGCACGGCATTGCAACGCCGCCGAACACGGGCGGATGGGTGAAGGCTGACGAGTTCGGCGGCTGGACTTGCCACGTTGAGCAGGGGCACTACGGCCACATGAGCCGGAAGGCTACCTGGCTCTATGCGGTTGGAACGGAGCGGCCGGAATTGAAGTGGGGGCCGAGCGAGCAGCGGATACACCCGGTTGCGTTGGCAAAGCACGGCTACGAGAAGGCCCGCCGCATTGGGATGATGGCAATGATTGGCGGCAAGGACAAGACGCGGATTCGGAACGCCACGCCGCCAGAGTTCCGTGACTTGCTGCTGGCGATGGCCAGGAGCGCAAACAAGGCACCTAACGCCTGAATTAAGCCGCGCCGCGAAGCGGCGTCGGCTTGAACAAAAAGCGCGTCAATCCTCGGCCTTCAGGCCGGGGAAGGAAAGCGCGAAGCCCGTCAGGGCTTCTTTGGGCGCCACCGATCAATCAGCAACCGTAGTGCAGTAACACCAGCTATGCGAACCTTTTCCCATTGCGCGCGTGTGAGCCGCAACGTGCCATGCACCAACTCTTTGTCCGGGGAGGCAGGCGGCCGGCCAATTCTTTTTCGTGCTTCCATTCATGGATTATCGGTGGCACAAGAACAGCTTGCAAGCCAACCTTTATTGTGTCACAATAAAGCGATGCAGCTGACCTACCGTTTTCGCCTGAGCGACACCTGCAACAGCGAGTTGACACGTCAGGCGCGCGCGGTCAATTACGTTTGGAACTACTGCAACGAAACGCAGCAACAGGCCGTGCGTCGTGGGCGCAAGTGGCTGTCGTGGCACGACCTTCAAAAGCTGACCGCAGGCAGCAGCAAGGAACTGGACGTTCACGCCCACACGATCCAACAGGTTTGCCAGCAATACGACCGCAGCCGCAGGGCGAAGAACAAGCGCTGGCTGGCGTGGCGCGTCAGCAACCCGAAGTCGTCCAAGCGGTCTTTGGGGTGGGTGCCATTCAACAAGGGCCACATCAAGTTCACAGGTGGCGCCTTTGTGTTCCGTGGCCGCATCTACAAGGCGAAGGTCACGCGCGAATTGCAGGAAGGACAGACCTTCGGCGCCGGATCGTTCAGCCAAGACTCACGGGGCCAT
>CAZNBU010000490.1:2605-2852 GCA_964571035.1 uncultured Planctomycetaceae bacterium
CATTGGTACATCAATCTGCCCGTTGAGGTTGAGCAGCGTCAGTCGCAAGGCACGGGCTCAGTCGGAATCGACCTCGGCCTGAAAGACCTGGCGACCCTCAGCACGGGCGAGAAGATCGAGCACCCACGCTGGTATCGAAACATGGAAGCGCGCATTGCCACGGCGCAGCGCGCCAAGAAAAAGAAGCAGGTGCGAAAGCTGCACGCGAAGGCGAAAGCCCAGCGGAGCGACTTTCTGCACAAGGCTT
>CAZNBU010000491.1:0-2851 GCA_964571035.1 uncultured Planctomycetaceae bacterium
TTTCAGAACCGGCTTCAGTACTTTGTGGAGGCTGGAAGCGTCTCGAACCCGGCGACCGTGCGCGAAGCCATCTGTGTCGGCGGCGTGGACCAGTCGGCGTACCTGTCACCCGGGTCGCCCGCGTCCTACAGCTCGATCGGCGGCGGGGTGTTCGGCATCGAGGTCGACGTCTGCGGCCCCACCTCGTGCAAGACGTTCACTTACAATGGCGCGTTCTCCGGCACCTCGTGCGCGGCGCCGCACATCGCGGGGTTGATCGCGCTGCAACGCTCCGCCACTGGCGCCGGCGACGACGCTCTTCACGGGTTGATCATCCGCGACGCCGGCGCGCCAGGTTGGGACAGCGCCTTTGGCCGCGGCGTAGCGTTGGCGAATCTGCCCGCGCTGGAGTCCACGGTCGTGCTTGCGCAACCCGCAAACAGCGTGCTGCCGGAAGGCGCGGTGGATGTCCCCTACCACGCGCCGCTGCTCGGGGCGGTCGGCGGAGCCGTGCCATACACGTTCAGCGCTCAAGACGCCTTGCCGCCGGGAATCAACCTGTCGGAAGGCGGCGCACTGGAAGGCATGCCGCAGCAGAACGGCGACTGGGATGTGACAATGGTTGTGACCGACAGCAACGGCCACAGTGCCACGCGCGAATTCTCAATCCGAGTGCTGCCCGCCGGTGCGCTGGTGGTTGCCTCCCCGGTGTTGTCGACCCTGGCCTCCGGTGACGTGTTCGGCGACATTCCCGCCGTGCAGTTTGAGTCGCTCGGCGGTATCGGCCCCGCGACCTGGACCGTGTCGGCGGGCGTGCTTCCGCCGGGGATCACCCTTTCCTCAGGCGGTCGCCTTGCCGGGCACGCGAAACGCGCCGGCGAGTGGGGATTCTCGATCCGCGCCACCGACCAGGCAGGCGCAACCCATGAACGCCCGTACACACTGAAGATCGCAGGGCCAAGCCCGATCCAGGCGCCGTCGTCAAGCTTCAGCGCGTGCAGCGCCGGCTCCGCGGGCTCTTGGCCGCTGGCCCTTGGCCTGCTGTTACTCGCTGGATGGGCGACCCGCCGCAGGGCCCGATAAACAGGTTTTTTGCCTACCCCCACGGGTGATCAATCGTAGTACGATTGTTCCCGTGGGGTTCGGATATGGCAGTTCGGCTTAGCCCGTTGAACCTGGCGCTTTTGTTCATCACAGCGTGCGCTGTCATCTTTGGTGCATGGGGTATGTACGAGGCGTCGGAGTCATCAACGCCGCAACCCCGCGCGCCGATGATCGAAACCGACGAGACGGCGGCGCGGGAAGCCGACGACCCCACTTCATCACGCATCACGCGCCGCAGAGACGGCGAGTCGCGCACGCGCAACGATGAGCGGCGTTCCCCCTCGGGCAGCGCTGACCGCACCACAAAAGCCGACGACGATACGCTGTTCGATCTGCCCGACGTTACCGTAAGTGGCCAGCCGTCCGACAAGGGCGACGCGGTGATCACCGGCGTCGTGATGTACTCGGACGGGCGGCCTGCGCCGGACGTTGTCGTCACCTGCCGTCGCTCGGAGCTTTCGCTGAACACGCCGCAACTGCGCAACGGCGATATCGACGAGTACAGCGACAAGGTCCGCGAGTTCATGCTCAAGACCGCGCAGGAGACACGGCGCGTCTCAACCAATGAAGAGGGCGCCTTCCGCTTCGCAGGCTTGGACGCCAGCCTTTCGTACGACCTGCACGCGCTGGAGGATGCGGGCGGCACCGGGCGGCAATCCCGCGTCGCCGCCGGCGACAGCACGCGCATCATGCTGAGCGCTTCCGAGAAGTTCCGCGGCAAGGTGCTGGGCCCCGACGGCAACCCGGTGACCAGCTTCAAGGTCAAGGCGTGGCCGATGAACCGTCAGTGGGAAGCGCGTAGCGAAGACTTCCAGAGCAAGGACGGCACCTTTGCCATGAACGGCAGCGGGCGCATGCAGGTGGAAGCCAGCGCGGATGGCTTCTCGATGGACTCCCCGCTGGATGTTGACGTAAAGCCGGACGGACCGGAAGTGGTACTGCGCCTGCGTCAGGCGGCGATGGTAAGCGGGACTGTAACCGATTCTTCGGGCAAACCACTTGGCGGCGCCGTCATCACCGTCGGCAACGACAACAACGAGAACAACTGGGGCTACTGGAACCAGAACCAGAGCACACGCGCGCACACAGACACGCGGGGTCGCTACAAACTGGCGTCGCTTACCCCTGGTGAGACTACTCTAAAGGCCACCATCGGCGAAATGAGCAGCACCCAGACGCTGACACTGGCGGCTGGCGAAAACACAGTGGATTTCTCGCTGGATGTCGGCGCTACGCTGGCAGTGCGTCTCGCTGACCCCAACGGCAAACCGGTGGAAGCGGACTCCATCTGGTTCCAGGCCGATGAGCGCAACTGGTCACGCCCCCACAAGCTGCCCGCGCGAGAGCCGGGCCTGGTTGAGTACGCCGGGTTGAAGCCGGGCGAGTACACGCTGACGATCACGGCTGCGGGCTACCCGCAACTGCGGGAGAAGAAGGAACTGTCCGACGGGCGCAACGAGCTGACACTCAAGCTTGCCAACGGGGCGATGCTGACCGGCAAGATCTCAACCACATCCGGATCAACGCTGCAGAACTTCAACGTACGCCTGCGCAAGGAAGGCGGCGAGAACCAGGGCTGGGGCGGATGGGGCAGCGGACAGTACGGCCAGGTTGCTGACGACGGCACGTTCAAACTCGGCCCCGTGGAGCCGGGAGTGTGGTCGATTGAGTTGACCCACAACAACCGCGGCCAGGCCTTGTACAAGTCAACGCTGAACCTTTCCGAGGGCGCGAACACACACAACTTCAGCGTCGATACCGGCGCGAC
>CAZNBU010000492.1:0-2846 GCA_964571035.1 uncultured Planctomycetaceae bacterium
ACATCCACCTGGAAAACAACATTCTCTTCCCGCGCGCGCTGGCCGACACCGCCGCTTGAGTCAATCCGCCGGAGTGCAGCCCGGATGCCGGGCTGCACTCATTCAATGTACGATCAAACCAGCGCTGCAATCTGCTGTCGCAACGCAAGCACCGCCACCCCGGCCACCGCAACCAGCGCACCGAGCACCGCCCGCAACGTTGTCTTGTGCCGATACACGATCCGCACAATCGGGATCACGAGCACCGGGCTGATCGCCATCACCGTGGCGGCGACTGCCGTGTTGGTCCAGGCCACGGCGGCAAGGCTCAGCGTCACGCCAATGAACGGCCCGAAAAACGCGCCCGCCGTCGTCTGGCCCAGCGCCTTGCGGTCCTTGAGCTTGGACACGGTCGTCATGAACTTGCCGACCAGTATGCCGTATCCGACCAGCAGCACCGTCCCAGCCACCATGCGCACGAACGTCCCGTACAGCGGGCTGAGTGTCTGAACGTGCGACGCGTCAACATCGGCGGCTTCGTTCAAGAGCCCCGAGGGCTCCGCCATGCCCAGCCCGGCTTTGCTCAGGATCAACCCGCCGGCTTGCCCCAGCGCGCCCAGCACGCCCATGAACACGCCCAGCGCGGCGTTGCCGACAATCTCGCCCGGCTGGCCGCGCTCAAGCACGACCCACATCACGCCGCCCAGCGTGATCACCATGCCCACCACGCCGACCCAGCTCAGCCCTTCGCCAAGCAGCGGCACCATCATCAGCGCCGCAAACCCGGGCGCCAGCGCCATGATCAGCGACGCGCGGCGGGGGCCGATGATCTGCAACGAAAGGAACATCGCGGCGTCGCCCAGCGTCAACCCGACCAGCCCCGACAACGAAAGCAGCATAAGCTGTTGCCAGGGCGCGGCGGTGAACACGCCCGCAACCGCGCAAGCCGCGCCGAGAAACAGGCACGCGATCACAAGCCGGATCTGGTTGACATGAAACTGGCCGATGCGGCGCGAAGCCGCGCCGAAGAACAGCGCCGTGAACGCCCAGCAGAACGCCGTACCCAGCGCTGCCGCAATGCCCTGTGCGTCCTGGGTAAGCGCCAGCATGGCGGCGAAGCATCAATTCAAACCCAACCCCGTCAACCCCAGACTAGCCCGGCCAGTTATGGCCGGGCATTGGGAGTGACGGCGAACAACTAGAATTGGTTGAAATCGAAGCGGAAGATCAGTCGGCCAACCGCGGCATAGTAACCTGCTGCTTCCGCGTGGCCGCATCCGGATCAACACACCGAGTAGCCAGCATGAGCGCCAAAGGCCGCTCATGTGGCTGCTTCCACAACGCGTTACACAGCTCGCGCCACGCGGCGGCGTCGGCTGGTTCCGGCAAATCGTCGCGGCCGAACAGCGGCCGGTGGGCATCCAGCAGGCCTGCGGCTTGCAGCAGAGGGCGCAAGTGCTCTTGCTCGCCCCAGCGCAGCACGCCGCGCCCGACGGCGTCGCAATCCACGCTGACTTCCGGGACGTGGTTTTCTTCCAGCGCAGCGACGGCGCGCGAACGCGCAAACAGACGCGGCGAGATCGTGCGCGCTTTCATGCCGATGCCACGACGCCGCGTCACCAGCCGCAAGTCGCGGCCCACGCGGTGCCACCCGTAGACGATCTCTCCTTCGATGCAGCAGATGCCGTTGCCGTGGCGCAGCGGGTTGGCGAAGTAGCGCGCCCACCCGCCTTCGATCAGCATCAGCACCAGCACGCCAAGAAACAGCGCGCTGGCTGCTGCGGTTACGCCCAGCAACCCGCGCGCAAGCGGCTCACGCCATTCCGGCGGCAGCGCGGTAAACCCCACCGCGCCCGCAACCGCGAACAGAAACACCGCAGAAACAAAGGATATCGAGCGGCAGGAACCACAATCACGGGCATCCATACGACACCTCTAACGCCCCGGAAACCGCTCTCCGTCTAAAGTGTATCACTCACTCAGGTGGATTGTCACGCAAAGTCGCGGCGCTCTGTCTGTTGGCAACGGGTCGTTTCACGACGAACTGCCAGGACCACATCAGCAAAATCGTCGCGATGCCCGCACTGCAGAAGGCGATCAATACTGTTTCGACCGGCGCCTTTGAGAATGAGGCAGTCGCACCCGCTATTCCCGCCACAGACATTGGCGGCGAAAGTAGAACTCGCACAAGCGCGGACTGTGGGCGAGGGGGTTGCAAATTGGTCCCGCGTCGATTCATTTCACGCCCAGTTCTATTCGCTTCAGCTCACGAACTTCGTCACGAAGCAACGCCGCCGTTTCGAAGTCGAGGTTCTTGGCGGCTTCAAACATCTCCTTCTCAAGCTGCGAGATCAGCTTCGGCACCTCACCCGGCGCGACGCTGCGCTGCACGCCTTTGGGCGGCACGTGCTCCGGGTAGCGGTCCGCCAGCTTCTTTTTGCGGCCCTCCAGCGCGCCCGCTTTCTCAGCTGCCTGCAGCGCGCGGCGCGTGGCGAAGTTGCGCCCGGTTTCGGTCACGTTGGTGCCGTCGCCGTGGCCCGGATCGCGCACGCTTGCCTGCCGTGAGGCTCCCGAACGGCGCTTGTTCTTCTGGCCGGGCCACTCGTAGTGCGTGTACTTCTCTTCTTCTTTGTCCACGGTGACGTAGTCGGCTTCGAAGATGCTCGCCAGCACGTCGTCAATCGCACTGATGATGGTGCGCGGCGTGATGCCGTGCTCTTGGTTGTAAGCCTCCTGCAACCGACGGCGCCGGTTGGTTTCGTCGATGGCGGTCTGCATGCTCTGCGTTGTCTTGTCGCCGTACATCACCACCTTGCCGTTGATGTTGCGCGCGGCGCGGCCGACCATCTGGATCAGCGAGTTGTGCG
>CAZNBU010000493.1:0-2826 GCA_964571035.1 uncultured Planctomycetaceae bacterium
CCTCCGATTATAGTCGCGGTTATTGGGTCTCGGATTTTTGGTGCTTCCTGTGTCATCAGAAACAATAGCATTATCCACCATTCCTTGAACCCTGATTCCGGCGTGTTTTATAATGGAAGTCTGTCCCCATATTTACCAGTCAGTGTTGTCGAAGGTAACGTTGTGTACCTGCCCGCTAATGGCTGGCTTTGGCATCCATTCAGCACTATGCCCGCAGCCGCTGACCACAACGTGGTTTATCTTGGCGGGACGGCTCAGACTGGGCTTGGCAACGGCTCGTGGGCGGAGTGGCAGTTGGCTGGGTATGACGCCAACGGCGTCAACGCCGATCCTTTGCTGGTCAATGTGACTCCCGGGTTTGAAGACTTGCGCCTGCAAGTGGGCTCGCCCGCGCGCGACCTGATCCCGACTTCGACACTGACACAGGACGCCTTCGGCAACCCGCGCCCGATGGGGCTGCGCTATGACGCCGGCGCGCACGAGTATCCCGAGCCCGAGATCGAGGTAAGCCTGGGCTCCACCGGCATCACCAGCGGCGGGGCGATCCACCTTGGCAACGTGTACACCGTCGGCGAGGGGCGCGCGTTCACGATCCACAACCCGCACCCTGCCGACCTGCTGCTCACCGGCACGCCCGCCGTCGCGCTCATTCCCGGCGCCAACTGTGATATCGCAACGGGAGTTGCCACCCAGCCGGGGCTGGTTGTCATCCCGGGCGCCGGCAGCACGACGTTCACGCTTTGGATAGACCCCGCGACAACCGGCCCGTTCGGTCTGCACGTCAGCATCGACAACAACGACGCCGACGAAAGCCCGTTCACGTTTACGCTCACGGGCACAGGCGTCATCAATGCTCCGGCACAGGCGAACCCGGCGCCCGGGTCAAGCTTCTCCGGCGCGGCAAGCCCGTTCACGCTGGATGCGGCACCCGGCGTGGTACTCAGCAACGCCGACATCAGCCTGACTGATGCCGAGGGCGATACGATCACCGTCACCGCGATCACGCCGCCAGCCACCATGCCCACGGGCATTACCGGCCCATCGCCGCCGCCGCCGGGCCACCCGCTGACACTGACCTGGACAGGCGTTGCCAACGCCGCGAACCCGCCGGGCGTCTACACATGGGCAATCGAGTTTGAAGACTCGCTTAGCGGCATCGGGGCAACGTGCTCTGCCACGATCAATATCCTTGATCTGCCGCCGACACACGTGCCGGCGGGTACCACCACCGGCAACGGCAGCGCGGGCACGCCCTATCGCCGCGAGTTCACGCAGGGGGGTACCGGCGCGGTCAGCGTTGACCTTGCTACCGTGACCGATCCGAACACTTCTCAGCCGTTGAGTCTGGGCAGTATCACTCCCGGGGGCTCCAACCCCTCCGGCGGCGCGGGAATCGTCCTGAGCCTTGCGGGTGGCCTGCTGACCGCCACACCCGGCGGGACACTGGTAGATGCCGACCGCGGGACGCACACGTTTGACGTCGAGGTCACCGACGGCACCAACACGGTGACGATTGCCGTCGAGATTGAAGTGCTGGGTATTCCGCCAAGCTTCACCAGTGTGCCGGTCACCACGGCTGTGCCGGGTTCTCCGTACCTGTACACGGTTACCGCCTACGGGTCACCGACACCCACGCTCGCGGTGACCAGCACCCTGCCGGCGTGGCTTAGCTTCAACGCGGCAACCGGCGAGCTTGCTGGCACGCCGGGGAATGTAGACGCGAGAAAGACCTTCACCGTCACGCTCACCGCGACGAACTCGATGATGCCGGTGGCGGTGCAGACGTTTGCTATCGAGGTGGATCGCTCCCCGGATGCAAAACCCGGTGAAAGTGAAGAGAGCGGTTGCGCGCACACCGGCAACGCCGGCCGGACGATGCTGTGGTTCGCGCTGCTTGCGCTAGGTGTCGCTCTGCGGTTTCACACGAGGCCCGCAAAACACCCGTAGCCCAGGTCAACGTGTCGCTGAAAGAAATCGCGCGCTTGTTTTTTCTGCGCAGAGGTCCCGAGATCCAGCGCGTTGCGCATGTGGCGTGCGTGCCAGATTACGCCCATGTCGAACCATGCGGGCAACTCGCCTACGTTGCGGCATGTCTTCCGGAAGTAGCGCGTTGCCAGCGTTGCGTTGCCCAGCAGCCGAAAGATCTGTGCGCCGAAGATTGAGCGCCAGTCGAGCAACATTTCGTGCGGCTGGGGCTTTGCATCGACAACCTGTCGCGTTGCGGCGCCAATCTTGGTGTCACCCGCCAGCGCGCCCAGGATCATCTGCGCGCGCCAGCGCGGGCCCCATTCGTCGTCCGGCAGGCGTGAGCGCTGCACCTTGTCCCAGTGGCGCAGTGCGCGCTCAAGCGGGCCGTGCTCTTCCTGGAACATGGCCAGCGCGAGAATGAACAGCGCCTTGTCGGTCGATTCCACTTTCATGCCGATCGCGCCCGGCACGTCGATCGCCCCGGCGAACAGCAGCGCGCGGGTGAAGATTGCATCTACCCTTGCACCGGAGCGGCCGGTCAACGTGCCGCTGAGCCCCGCCGCCGCCTGCAACCCGGCCCGCAGCTCGCCGGTGTGAACCTGAATGAGCGCGAGCTCGCCAATGAGCGCGCGCGCTTCCGGCGACTGGCGGGCGTCTTCGTTTGCCAGGACCAGCGCGCCTTCGGCAATGCGTCGCGCCTCGGCGACGTGGCCCAGGCGCACGAGCGCTTCAACGGTGCCGGCAAGCGCTTCCAGCTCGGCGCGCCCGAGGTTGCCGCCGCCGTGCAAAGCCAGCGTCGCCACGCGGCGCGCGAGATCGAGCGCGCTTTTGAGGTCTCCTTCCATCAATGCTACGCGG
>CAZNBU010000494.1:0-2823 GCA_964571035.1 uncultured Planctomycetaceae bacterium
CAGTTGCTGGCGACCTGGGTGGTGAACACTTCCTGGCTGATCTCAATGGATTCCTGCAACTCGTCTTCCTTGTAGCGGATCTTGGCGTAGCCGATCGGCCCGCTGCGGCCTTCGTACAGCTTGACCTCGTACAGGGCCGTGGCAGCGTGGCCGGCGCTGATCTCGCCGCCGTCCACCTTGTCGTTGCGGAAGTCTTCATCCTTGATGTCGCGGTTGACGTAGCCCAGCAGGCGGTAGGACTTCACCACGTCCGGGTTGAACTCGATCTGGATCTTCACGTCGCGGCCGACGACTTCGAGGGCGCCGGTCAGGTTATCGACGAAGATGCGCCTGGCCTCTTCGATGCTGTCCACGTAGGCGTAGTGGCCGTCGCCCTTGTCGCCGAGCTGCTCCATCAGCGTGTCGTTGTAGTTGCTCATGCCGAACCCGATCGCGCTCAGCGTGATGCCTTTGCGGCGCTGCTCGGCAATGGTGTTCAGGATCGCGTCCGGGCCGGTATTGCCCACGTTCGCCACGCCGTCGCTGCACAGAATCACCCGGTTGATCGCGCCCTCGCGGTAATTGTCGGCCGCCATCTGGTACCCGATGCGGATGCCTTCTTCGGCGTTGGTGCTGCCGTCGGAGCGTAGCTCGTTCAGCGCCGAGAGCACTTCTTCCGGATTGTTGGTGTGGCTGAGCACTTTGCGCCCCCGGTTGCCGTAGACGGCGATGCCGACGTAGTCGTCGCAGCGCAACTGCTTCACCAGCATGTGCAGCGCCTTCTTCACGAGGCCGAGGTGGTTCTCCATGTCCATGCTGCCGCTGACGTCCACGACAAAGGTCAGCACAGCCGGTTTACGCTCGGCTGGGTCCACGGTTTTTGCTTGCAAGCCGACGCGCAGGATGTGGCAGTTCTTGAGGTCCTGGCCGTAGCGCGAGGGCGCCACGTCCATGGCGATGCTGAACGCGCCGTCGCGCGGGGCTTCGTATTTGTACTTGAAGTAGTTGACGAACTCTTCAACGCGCGGGGCTTCGTCGGGCGGAAGGTTGCCGCGGTTGAGGTAGTCGCGGCAGACGGTGTAGCTGCCGGTGTCTACGTCTACGGCGAAGGTGGATTGCCGGTTGTCTTCGACGTCAATGAACGGGTGGGTGCCGTACTGTTTGAAGAACATGTCGTACGGTTCACCGGTCTGTGGGCGCCCGTCGGGTTCAACGGTGTTGCCGCGCGCGTCCTCGTAGATGTGCTCGAACCGCCCGCGTACATCCTGGTTGTAGTTGACCGGTGGTTTGGAAGGATCTTGGTCCTTGAAGAAGATACCGCTGTCGCTTCGAAGTCTGGCGTTTGCTGTTTGCTCGGTTTCGAGCTGCCTTGTGCTCCGATCAAACGTGGCATCTTCGCTCCTGTTGGCACAGGAGACCGCGCACACGATGGCAACTCCAAGTACGACGAATGCGCCGGTCTTGATCACTTTGTTCATCTTGATCCTTCCGTAGGGGTGCCAGAGGACGGGAGCCCGAGTTGTCCGACGTAGCGGTCGCTGAGCCGGAAGCGCCAGCGAAGGGCCGGTGCGTGGGCGACTGTCCTGAATGTTTGTGCTTTCGTTGCCATGACGGTTTTCTTGGCCCCGAAGGGGCCGCGGTTCTTAGCCCACGGCTTCAGCCGTGGGTTCTGGTCCCGCGATCTGTCTGCGCCCCGTAGGGGCGCTGCTCTCTCCGCCCGTGCCGCGCCCCTACGGGGCGCAATCACTTTTGCTGTCCTTTCCCACGGCTAAAGCCGTGGGCTAAGTTCCTTGGCCGCTTTGCGGCCAGTTCTGATTCGATTCCATGTGCTGCAAGTGCTCGTCTACCCGTCGCTCGCGCTCCGGGCTCCTGTTCACTCTTTTGAATGCTCTTGGGCTTTCTTTACGAGCTCTACCAGCTCGGTGACCTTGGGGTCCTGCCATGTTGGGGCTAGCGACTTCAGGTCCTCGTACACCGGGTCGAGCTTTGCGCCTTTGGCGTAGAACGACTTGCCCAGCACTTCGGCGAACTCGGCTACGTTGGCCGCCAGGCGTAACCCGGGCGACGCGTAGGCCCAGGTTGCCGCGAGGTCGCGGGTCATCATCTCTTTGTGAATCTCGTGCGCTTCGCCTTCTTCGTCGGTCTTGAAGCGCAGCTTGACGTTGGCGATCGCGCCTACCGCGTGGTCGTGCAGCTTCACCTCGTACAGCGCGGTCGCGGAGTGCCCCGCGCCGATCTCGCCGCCGTCCACCGCGTCATTGCGGAAATCCTCGTCCCGCACGTCGCGGTTGACGTACCCGATCAGCCGGTAGCTCTTCACCACCTGCTTGTTGAAGTCCACCTGGATTTTCACGTCGCGGCCCACCACCTCCAGCGCGCCTGTCAGGTTGTCCACGAACATGCGACGCGCTTCGTCCAGCGTGTCGATGTAGGCGTAGTGGCCGTCGCCCTTGTCACCGAGCTGTTCCATCAGGTGGTCGTTCATGTTGCCCATGCCGAACCCCAGGCTGGAAAGCGTGATGCCCTTGCGGCGGTTCTCGACGATGGTCTTGAGGATGCCTTCGGGCCCGGTAGCGCCGACGTTCGCCACGCCGTCGCTGCACAGGATCACGCGGTTGGTGGAGCCCTCCACGAACGCCCGCGTCGCCATCTGGTACCCGATTTTCAACCCTTCTTCGGCGTTGGTTGACCCGCCGGATTCCAGGTTGCGGATGGCTTCGAGAATCTGCGCCTTGCTAGAGGCGTCGCGGTGCTCCATGTGCACGGCGCCGTTGCTGCCGTAGACCGCGATGCCGACGCGGTCGCCTTCGCGCAACTGCTCCACCAGCAACTCCAGCGCCTGCT
>CAZNBU010000495.1:0-2823 GCA_964571035.1 uncultured Planctomycetaceae bacterium
GAACAACTGCGCCGCTTCGGGCAGGGTAAACGGCGGCGCCGGTCGCGCCGGTGAAGTCATCAGGCCCACCGCGATGAACAGCCCAAACGCCGGCCCCACGAACGTGCGCAGCACGTGCGCGAACTGCATCTCCGGCATGTGCTTGCGCGTCGGCATCATCCACGGCATGCCGAACGTCAGCCAGAAGTATCCCACGCCCATCAGCAGGATCACCAGGTAGCGCGGGTTGCGCAGGCGCGAAATGCGGTAGCGGATGCCCCCGATGCTCTGACGGACCAGCAGGTAGCGCAGCGCGGGATGGATCATGACTGGCTCGCCTGCTCGTACCCGGTGGCGCGCATGAAGATACTTTCGAGGTTGCCGCCTTGCAGGTCGGGGATGCTCTGCTTGATCTCGTCGATCGGGCCGTGGATCAGTTTGCGCCCGTCCTTGAGCAGCAGCAGGCTGGTGGCGATTTCTTCGACCAGATTGAGCAGGTGCGACGAGATGATGATCGCGGCGCCGCCTTCGGCTTGGCGGCGGATGGTCTGCTTGATGCGGCGGATCGCCACCGGGTCAAGCCCCGTAAGCGGCTCATCGAACAGCACCGCGCGCGGCGAGTGCAGCAGCGCGCAGGCGATGGCGACTTTCTGCTTCATGCCGCGGGAAAGCGCGCCGGGCAGCGAGTCTTCTTTGCCGTGCAGCTCAAGGTCGTCCATCAGCGCGGCATAGCGCGCGTCAAAGTCCGCCACGCCGTACACTCGCGCGTAGAATTGCATGTGCTCGCGAACGGTCAGGTAATCAAACAGCCGAGGCTCATCCGGGATGAACGCCAGTTCACGCTTGGCGCCCACGGGGTCGCGAACCACATCATGCCCAGCCACCACCACCCGCCCGGCGGTGGGCTGCAAGATGCCGGTGATGCAGCGCATGGTAGTAGTCTTGCCGGCGCCATTAGGCCCAACAAGACCAAGCACCTCGCCGGGCGCAACACGAAAGGAAAGCGCATTCACCGCATGCGTACCCTCGTACTGCTTGTGCAGCTCAATCACCTCGATCATGCGAAGAGCTTAGCAGCACAGGTGTGGATTGCGCCTACACGTTTGCCGGGTGTTTGGAACGACTGCGCCGGTTGGATCACGCGCCTGGCGTGTAGAACGTTACGCACACGCGGCCGGGGTCGATTACGGCGAACTCGCGTGTGCCCCAGGGTTTGGTTTGTAGCGGGCCGTTGGGGTGGATTACGTTGTGCTTCTGGTATTCGGCGTATAGCGCGTCGATATCGGCGACCTGGAAGCGGCACATGGTCTGCTCGCCGATCGTGTTAGCCAAATCCGCGGGCACCGACGCGATATGAAACCCGACGCCGTCGCGCGCCATGCCGGCATAGCTGGGCGGTGTGGCGTCACGGAAAGTCTCCGTGAACCCCAGTTTGTCTCTATAGAACGCAATCGAATCCTCAACACTGCCCGCCGGCAGGATCGGGATACCCTTTTCAATTTTCGCGGCCATGGTTTCTCCCGTCTTGACTTTACTTTTCGGCAACAGCGGCTGCACGCACCGAAACCGGCGCCGTTACCGGCGCGCCGGCTGGCGCCGGGACAGCGGCCTTGTCCGCAGCCGCCACCAGGGCGTCGCGGCGCTTGAGGGCACGCTCAGCCAGCGTGACGAACAGTGGCAGCAGCACCGCGAACCCGATGGCGATGGCGGCCATGGTGGCCATGCCGTTGAGGCTCTTGTCGGATTCGTTCTCGGTCAGCACGCGCGATGACAGCACCGCGGCGGCGGCCAGGGAAAAATGCTGCACCGAGCTTTGCAGCGACATGAATGCGGCGCGCTCGTGCGGCAGCGGGATCTTGGTGTCCAGCGCGCGGGCGGGCACGCCGCGCACCGACATGCTGCCCATGAAGGCTACAAACAGCAGCATCACCGGCACGGCTGGGTTGTAGTCGATAAACCAGAAGTAGATCACCGCGATCACCAGCGCGCCGCCCACCCAGCTTACGGTGGCGGAGCCGATGCGGTCGGTTAGCCGGCCGACGATCTGCAAGACAATCAGGCTTAAGATGCCGCCGACGAGATACAGCGGGCCGAGCACGCTCTGCTGGTAGTCAAACAGGTCGGTGAGAATTTCGGTCAGCCACGCCTCGCCCTTGTACCCGAGGTTGAACTCCACGTAGCCGGGGATGTTCGGAATGATCGTGAATGCGCTGAACATCATCGCCATCATCGCGCCGTAGGCCAGCAGCGGCAGCGGCTTGGTCAGCAGGCCGAACATCGCCAGCCCCGGCGGTTTGGTGCCGGAGACGAGGTGCAACTTCAAGGAAGGAAGCAGGAAGACACTGGCGGCGGCCAGCACCAGGCCGAGCCCGGCAACGGCGAAGAACGGTGCCCGCCACCCACCGGCGTTCGCGATCTCAAGCGCGATCGGCACACCCGCAATGCTGGCGATGCTGAAGGAAGTCATCACCGTGCCCATCGCGCGCCCGCGGCGCTTTACGGGCACGACGTCGCTGATCACCGCCAGCGCGACCGCCATGGCAGGGCCGCCGAACAGGCCCGCTACAACGCGCGCGCCGATCAGCGACGGCAGATCCCACGCAAATCCGCCAAGCGCCGTGCCCAGGATCAACCCAGCCAGCGACACAGCCAGCGCCTTGCGGCGATCGAAGCGATCAAGAAAGAATGAGCCCGCAATGCCGGAAAGCGCGGCGGCGGCTGTGTATGCGCCGGCGATGTCGCCGATGTGATGGCTGCCGATGCCAAGCTCGCGCGCGAACTGTGGGCCGAGCGGCATGACGATCATGAAGTCGAGGATGTTGACGAAGTGAATGGCCGCGATCA
>CAZNBU010000496.1:0-2821 GCA_964571035.1 uncultured Planctomycetaceae bacterium
CGCTTTCGCACGCGGCTTTCATGGCGACGGCCATGCGCAGCGGGTCTTGCGCGTGCGCGATGCCGGTGTTGAGCAGCACGCCGTCGGCGCCGAGCTCCATTGCGATCGCCACGTCGCTGGCTGTGCCGACGCCGGCGTCCACGATGATCGGGAGGTTGTACTCCGGCCGCACGGTCTCGATGATGATGCGGATGTTGTTCGGGTTCAGCACACCCTGGCCGCTGCCGATGGGCGAGCCCGCGGGCATCACGCTGGCGACACCGGCGTCCGCGAGGTGTCGCGCCATCACCGGGTCGTCGCTGGTGTAGACCAGCACGGTGAATCCTTCCTTTACCAGCTCACGGCTTGCTTCCAGCGTGCCGACCGGATCGGGCAGCAGCGTCTTGGGGTCAGCCAGCACTTCAAGCTTCACCAGGTCAGTGTTCAGCGCCTCGCGCGACAGGTGCGCGGTGCGGATTGCGTCTTGGGCGGAAAAGCACCCGGCTGTGTTGGGCAGGATCTTGTAGCGCGATTCGTCGATGAAGCTAAGCAGGTTTTCGCCCGGTGTGCCGTCCAGCTTGACGCGTCGCACAGCCACGGTGATGCACTCGCTGCCGCTGGCGTCAAGACAATCGCGCATCAGCTCAAACGACGCGTACTTGCCCGTGCCGACGAACAGCCGGGAGGTGAAGGCGTAGGAGCCGACTTTGAGTGGCGTATCAAGTTCGCTGGCTGTAGCTGTCATGACTGTCCCTTGAGGCACAATGATCAATAGTCAATGGTCAATGGGCGCGGCGTCCTTGCCGCCATGCCGCCTTTGAACATTTACCATTGACCATTGATCATTTTCATTCCTATCCACCACCCACAAACGTAACGATTTCGAGCTTGTCTCCGTCCGCAAGCGCCGTTTCGGCGTAGTGCGCTTTCGGCACTACCTTCAGGTTGTGCTCGGTGGCGATGCGATCGGTGCGCAGGCCGAGCGTTTCCACCAGCGCGGCGATCGTGGTGCCGTGCTCGACTTCGCGCTCTTTGCCGTTGACCGTGATCTTCACCGCGCCGCCTCCGGCCCCAAACTCAGCCCCGCGTAGAACTCGATCTCATCGCCCTCGATCAGCTTGACCGTGCCGTCGCCCAGGATCGCCACCGCCGAGCGAATGCCCTTGGTGCGGTAGTAGCGGGCTTTGGATCGCACCCACCCGATCTCGATGTCGTGCACCATCACCCAGCGCGCGGGGTCATGGCCCAGCGGCATGTCGGGGTGGTAGACCAGCGGCTCGCCGGAGATCGGCCCGGTGAAGCTGAAATCCTGCTCGATCACGCCGGAGTAGCGCAGCTCATCCAGCGAGTTCGGCCAGCGCACGCCGCCGCCCGGCCCGTCGCGGAACGCGAGCATGGCGTCGGCAACCTTCTTCATGTGCTCCAGCGCGGCGTCGTGATCTACCGACGGGTTGTGGTACGGGTCGTCCGGCAGGTAGCCCGGCCACTGCGTTTGATGCTCCGGGCGCGGGTTGCGGTCGGGCAGGATCAGAAACCACACACCCGCCGTCACGCCCGCGATAAGCCCGGAAAGCGCGATCAGCAGCGCAACCGGCGGCACACGGCGCGGCGCGGGCCGCTGCACTTCCAGCGGCACTTCGGACACCGGCTGCTTCGCGTCCTCGCCCATGGCATCACGTTAACCAGCAGGGCGCGTCAAACCAGCGGGGGTGCCGCAGGCGCGGCGGGCGAGTACAATCCGCGCCATGTACCCGCTGCGCCTGCACCGCATTGCCGTGAAGAAGCCCTGGGCCGGGGACAGGCTGCGCGTGCTGTTTCCGGAGCAAGCCGCCGAGGTGCCCCCCAGCACCGGCGAGTGGATCGAACTGCGCGACCTCCCGGGCGCATCCAGCGTAGTCACCAACGGCGAGTGGCGGGACAAGTCGCTTGCACAGTTGATGCGGACGCACAAGGCGGAGCTACTAGGCGATCTCGCTGAGAGTGCGCTGGATGATTTTCCGTTGTGCGTGAAGCTGCTTGATACCAATGAGGCCTTGAGCATTCAGGACCACCCGCACGACTCGCGGGATGGCAAGCGGCTGATCAAGCGCGGCAAGAGTGAGTGCTGGATCGTGCTGGATGCCGCGCGCGATGCCGTGATCTACCAGGGGCTGCGCGAGGGGGTGCGCCCCGAGGACTTTGAACTTGCGTTAGACGGCGGCGAGCCTGCAACGTTGATGAACGCGCGTGCGGTCAAACCTGGCGACTTCCTTTACAACCAAGCCGGAATGATTCATGCGATTGGTGGAGGAGTCGCGCTGCTTGAGATTCAGCAGAACTGCCCGACGACCTACCGGCTTTGGGACTTTCCGCGCGCCGAGAAGCGCGAGATGCACATCAACGAAGGGCTTGGCGCGGCGCGCTTCAACCTGCCGCTGCCGCCGATTCACCCGACGCACCGCGAAGACGAAGTGCTCGCGCCGCGCGGCCCGTTCGGCGTGCGCTCGGTGCGCCTGAGCAAACCCACGCAGGACCCGAAGCAGTGGCCCGGGTTCACAGTGCACACCTGCCTGCAAGGCGAATGCGAAATCACCGCCTACGCGCGCGACAAACTGGAGCCGGCGATCCTGAAGCGCGGCGAGACCGTGCTGTGGCCCGCCATCTTCGACAAGTTCGAGTACTTCCCGCGCGGCGACTGCTGGCTGATCCAATCCTGGGCGCGGGAGTAGGTGTAAGCCGCGAAAGCGCGAAGACGCGAAAACGGCAACTGCTGTGTTCGCGCTTTCGCGTTTTCGCGGCTACACACACAGCCTCACTGGCGCTTTGGCGCTTTGGCGGTTTAATCGGTGCATGCTGCTGTCAC
>CAZNBU010000497.1:0-1006 GCA_964571035.1 uncultured Planctomycetaceae bacterium
CTGTCATCACCTCCGTCTCCACCATCGTCACCGCCCGGTTTCTTGATGCGCGGTTTGGCCGGGGCCGTGATGAAGTCGGTGCCGAACAGATCGGTGACGTCGGTGTAGTCGTAGAGCCAGAACTTGTATTTCTGCGTTTCTTCATGGATGCGGGTGCCGCGCCCGACCATCTGGTAGAATAGAATGCTCGATTCCAGGTAGCGGAAGAACACCACGGCGTTCAGGCGCTCGATGTCCACGCCCGTGGCCAGCAGGTCTACGGTACAGGCGATGAAGCAGCGCTCGCCGGAACCGCGCATGGGCTCGATCAGGTCCGAGCCACCTTCGGCGGTGCATTTGAAGGCGTAGTGGTCTTTGGGCGTCTGGCCGTTTTCCTTGCACCATGCTGCGTACAAGCGCTGCATCTGCATGGCCACCCGATCGGCGTGCAGGTCGCGGGTGCAGAAGATGATGACTTTCTGCTCCGGCCCGCCGTGTTCGCACAGGCGCTTGAACAAATCGGCGCACATCGCATTGATGCGCTCGGGCAGCAGGATGTCGTCGTCAAAATTCTTGGCGACGTACTGCGTCTTGAGGTCTTCGGGCAGGATGTATTTGCCGGTGCGCGCATCAATGGGTTTTGCCGCCAGCACCTCCTCGCGGGTGAAGGTCTTCCAGTCGATGGAGGGTTTAAGCTTGACGATTTCGCAGGCCGCCAGATAACCATCTTCCTGCGCCTGGATCAGCGTGTATTCGTAGACCGGGTCGCCGAAGTAGCCAAGGTTGTTGGCGGTGATGGCGACATCGTCGGCGGTCTGGCGCTTGGATTCACGCAACTGGCGCGGCGTGGCGGTCAGGCCGATGTGGATGGCGTCCGGGTTGCGTCTGAGCACCTCAGACCAGCGACCCCAGGCCGATCGGTGACACTCGTCAATAACGACGACCGAGAAGGCGTTCTCCGGGTAGTGCTCGGTGAGAAAGCTGGCGTAACTCTGGTCTTCGTCGTCCAGGCCCAGGGTCTGGTAGG
>CAZNBU010000497.1:1016-2815 GCA_964571035.1 uncultured Planctomycetaceae bacterium
GCCGCGTTCTGCCCGCGCTCGGTTTTGACGATGCGCACACTGCCTTTGGGAAAGGCCTTGCTGAGCTTTTCCCAGGCCTGCTCGCGCAATTCGTCGCGGTCGCACAGAAAAAGCGCTGGCTTGGCCAACTGACCGGCTTCGTGCAGGCGCCACAGCAGGTTGGCGGCAATCACTGTTTTGCCCGCGCCCGTGGCGAGAGAAAGCAGCACGCGGGCGGGTTCACCATCCCTGCGGCACCGCAACACCTTTTCGAACGCGGCGCGGATAGCGGCATCTTGGTAGTAGCGCGGTTTATTGAAGGCAGCTGAATCTGCCATGAACAACATCGCTGCTTCTGGCGCTGAAAGGTTGATGCCTGTGTCCGTGGCGTAACGTGCCGTCAGGTCGTCATGCGAGGGGAAGTCGGGAAACGGGAAGGGACCATCCGGCATCTGCGTGCCGAGATCGAATTCGCCGTACCGGTGACCGTTGGTAGCGAATACGTACTGCACAGCAAAACGCACGCACTCGGCGTAACGTTTGCCTTGCTCCATGCCCTTGAGCGGATCTTCGGATTCGGCCTTGGCCTCGATCACACCGACGGGCAACGGTTTCGGCATATCGCCCGCTTGCACACACAGCAGGTAATCGGTGCGGCCGTTGCCGGAGCGGCGGCGCCCCTTGTTGCCCGTAGGCTCGACAGGCGCAGGCGTTTCGAGCTTGACGCGCCACTGACGGTAACCCTTCTCCCGCAAGATCGGGTCGATCAGCTCATAACGAGTCTCGGCTTCGTTGTAGGTCACGTGGTCGCTCCCTCATTCCTGTTCTTTCTGCTCGTCGGCACCACCTGCACGCACCCATTCATCAACTTCGGACACCTTGAACTTCCACAGACGCCCGACGCGGTGCGCGGGCAGATGCTTGCGGTCGATCCAGCGGTAAATGGAATCGCGTGTGACGCCCAAGTGCTCGGCAATCTGTTCGACAGACACCCATGGCTCACTCATGGAAGGTCTCCAGTTGATGAAAGACGGGTGGCATAAAGTCGCAATCGATCGTAAAGGTCATAATTTATCAGCTATAGGCTTGGCCAGCCAGATTTCGATGCAAAAAGCATCCGATGGACGCTTGGCTTCTTGATCGTTCAGCGCGTGAATGGTGGCGTCATCCACCAACCAAGGAGCCCCGCGATGAACACCAAGCCCACCGCTATCGACGCCTATATCACCCGCGCCGCCGCCATCCACATCAAGTTGGCCCGGCTGCAGCAACTGGCCGACGATCACTTCGGCCACGACCCGGAGACCATCCACTGGGGCCACGTCGGTGACCTTGGCCGGGTGGACCAGGCCCTGGATGACTTGCTGGCGATTTTCGACGGCCAGGCCAAGTGAGCGCGCGATCATGGACACGCTGCCCAAACTTTCCCCGGCCCAAAGCCTGCTGCTGCGCACCGCCGCCCGCCGTACCGATGGGCGCGTGATCCCGCCCGGTACCCTGCGCGGTCGGGCACGGGTCAAGGTGCTGACCGCACTGCTGCAAAGAGGCTGGATTGAGCCTGCCGACGACGGCCACGTGATGACCGATGCAGGCTACGCGGCCATCCGCCAGCAACGACCCCTGCCGCCGGATGACGTCCAGCCGATGGACGCCACCGACGACCTCCAACTTCTGGAGGGCATCCCGATCCGCCCTGGTACCAAGCTCGCCACGTTGGTCGTGGCGCTGCGCCGACCGCAGGGGGCGACCAGTCTCCAACTGATGTTGGCCACCGGCTGGCAGCCGCACACCGTACGAGGCGCGATTTCCGGGATGCTGCG
>CAZNBU010000498.1:0-2813 GCA_964571035.1 uncultured Planctomycetaceae bacterium
TGAAGCACTGGCGCAGCGAAGCCACACCGTCTTCGTAGCGCTTCAACGCGTCCTCAAGCGGCAGGTCGCCCGATTCGAGTTGCTGCAGCGCTTCTTCCACCTGGGCAACCAGGTCCTCGAACTTCGGCTCATCTTTCTTCTTGGCCATGAGGGGCGCATCCAAGCATGCAGGGCCTGCGGAATCTAGAGGCCCGCGTATTCCATTGCGGCCGGGCGCAGCAGGCCGGCCAGATACGTCGAGCCCGTCACCAGCACCAGCCCTGTCTCGCCCGCCTGTGCCAGCGCGACTTCGAGTGCGCCTTCGGGATGGTCTTCGACCGAGCCGTCCTTGCCGCCGAACTTTTCGTAAAGCCGCAGCAGGTCTTCGGGTTTGCTCTCGCGCGGGCTGTAGTAGGTGGTGAAGACTGCGCCGTCGGCTTTGTCGGCGATGCGTTTCATGCAGGCTTCGATGTCCTTGTCCGACGCGATGCCGGTGACGCACACCAGCGGGCCCGTGGCAATCGACTTTGCCGTGGCGAGCGCCGAGCGCAGGCTTACCTCGTTGTGGGCGCTGTCGATGATCAGCATTGGCTTGCCCTCAAAGATCTCGAAGCGGCCCGGCTGCGGCGTGCGCTCCAGCGCGTCCAGTGCGCGCTCTCGATCAACCACGCCTTCGGGCAGCAGGTCGGGCTCGCTCGCCATGATTTCGAAGGCGCACAAGGCCGTCGCGGCGTTCTCGGCCATGAAGCGTGCGGGGTGGTGCAGGTTGACGTTCTCGTAGCGCACGTCGCGGATGTCCACGGTGAAGGTCAGGCTGCGGCCGGTGCGGTTCATCCAGCGCACGTGGTAGTCCTTGCCCATCACCATTACCGGCGCCTCTTCATCCCGGGCCGTCAGCGTGATGACCTTCAGCGCGGTGGGGTCCTGCGCTGAAACCACGACCGGGATGCCCGGCTTGATGATGCCCGCCTTCTCGCGCGCGATCTCCTCGATCGTGTCGCCGAGCTGCCGCATGTGGTCCAGGCCGATCTCGGTGATCACCGTGACCACGGGGCTGATCACGTTGGTGCTGTCCAGCCGCCCGCCGAGGCCGACTTCAAACACCGCGGCGTCCACGCCGGCCTGCTGGAAGGCGACCATGGCCGTGAGCGTGACCAGCTCAAAGAACGTGACGTCGGGAGCGCCGCCGTGTTCACTTTCGAGGGCGTCCACGACCGGTTGAAACGCCTCGATCATTGCGGTTTGGGTGATTTCGTGGCCGTTGATTTCGATGCGCTGGGTCAGCCGCTCCAAGTGCGGGCTCGTATATGTGCCGACCTTCAGCCCCTGCGATTGAAGCAGGCTGGCGAGATAGCGGGCAGTGCCGCCCTTGCCCTTGGTGCCGGCGATGTGGGCGGTGGCGTAGGCGAGCTCAGGCCGCGCGAGGCGGTTGAGAACCTCGTTCATGCGCTCAAGGTCGAACTCATCGCGTGTGCGCCCACCCTGCTGCTTTTCGTAGTCGGTGTGCTTGGCGAGAAAGGCCAGCAGGTCGGGGAAGGACTGGATGGTGGTGGGCATAGTCTTGGGCGGGTCGCATAGGCGGGAGGTCCCGCACCGCAATTACCAATGACCAATTACCAATTCTCAATGCAAGGGCCATGGGGCGGAGTGTCGATAAAGACGGTATTGGGTCTTGGGTGGTTGCCGAGCCCGCGCGCGGCGCCCGCTGTTGGAGTAGACTTACATCATGAGTACGCCATTGATCGGCATCTGCATGGACCATGTGCGCCACTTCCCGGCGCCGGATCGTGATCGCAGCTATCTGAAGCTGTACCCGCAGTATTGCCACGCGGTCCTGGCAGCCGGCGGTACGCCGTTGCTGCTGCCCGTGGTGCCGGATGTAGCGGCACTGCGCCCGCTGTTGGGGCTGGTGTCGGGCGTGATGCTGGTGGGCTCGGACGATTATCCGGCAGAATGGTTCGACAAGACGACGCTGCCGACCGATACGCCGGTGACGCCGGAGCGCGCGAAGTTCGACCGCGAGTTCATCCGCGTGCTGCTGGAAGAGACCTCCCTGCCCGTGCTGGGCGTGTGCGGCGGCATGCAGTTGATGGCGATTCACGCGGGCGGGGCGCTGATCCAGGACCTGCCGCGCGGAGGCGGGATCGAACACCGCCAGCCCGCCACCGGCGTCGGGCACCACGACATCGAGATTGAGCCGGACACCATATTTGCAGGCATTTTCGGCGAGCGCACGCGCGTCAACACCATGCACCACCAGGCGGTCGAGCGCGTCGGCTTGAATCAGCGTGTTTCGGCTTGCGCACCGGACGGCGTGATCGAGGCTCTGGAACACACCGATCACGCGTTCCGAATCGGCGTGCAGTGGCACCCCGAGCGCATGCTCGACGACAACCGCTCACTCGCCCTGTTCCGCGCGTTCATTGGCGCTTCGCAGTCCTCTGCGGTCGGGATGGCTGGTGCTTGACTACCGGCACGCGACGTCGCGACGAGCGCAACGACGCTACGAACTGCGGGAAAGGCGAGAAAGCTAACGTCGCGCCGTAGCGCTCGTGGCATCGTTGCGCGCCGGTTTTTCCGGAGTAGACGCGCCCCAACACCCAAGAATTTGCGAGAATCATGCACCCACGGGCGACCCTGGCGACGGTTGCCTTTGGAGGGGACATGGACTCGCTCAACGTTGTTGAACGCTGCGTCTACACCCACGGCGAGCAGGCCTGGCGGCTTGCGGTCACGCTGATGGGCAACGCGTCGGATGCCGACGACGTGGTGCAGCAGTCGTTGATCATCGCGTGGCGCAAGGCAAAGCGTTTTCCCGCGGATGACGGTTGGCC
>CAZNBU010000499.1:0-2812 GCA_964571035.1 uncultured Planctomycetaceae bacterium
GGTTGAACAGCGTCGGCAGCAGGAAGTACGTCAGCGACATGAACGCCAGCGTGGTGCCGATCACGACCGTGGCGTGGAAGTGCCCCGGCACGTAGATCGTGTTGTGGATGATCATGTTCAGCTGCTCGGTGCCCATCATCACGCCCGAGATGCCGCCGAGGAAGCCGAAGCCGATCAGCGAGATGAACATGCCCGAGAACACCGGGTTGCCCCACGGCGCCTTGCGCAGCCACTCGAACATGCCCTTCGTGTAGCCCTTCTCGCGCTGCGCTGCTTCGATCGCGCCGGGCACCGTCAGCCCGTGCAGCATCGAGGCCAGCACCGCCAGGTACATCGCGTAGCTGGTGTTGAAGATCTTCCACTCGGTGCCCACCGCCGGATCGGCCAGGATGTGGTGCGCCGACGCCAGCTGCAGGAACAGGATGTAGAGCAGGAACGCGCTGCGGCTCACCCGCTCGGACATCGGCTTGGCGCCGAAGACGATGGCGGCGATCGCATACCAGACGGCGATGTGCGCGCTGACGTTGATCTGCTGCGACGAGTGACCGAAGGCCCACCAGATGACCCGGTACATCGCCGGATCGATGTGCTTGATGTAGCCGACCGACCACAGGAACGTCGGGATCAGGATGATCGCGCCCGAAGCGATCGTGAAGATCGCGATGATGCACGCGGTCAGCGCGCCGAACGTCACCAGCGGAATCGAGCCCTCGTAGGTCTTCTCGGCCTTGGCGACGACCAGCGTGCCCAGGAAGATGAAGCAGCCGATCAGCGCGCCGACGGCGAACAGGATCAGCCCGAGATAGAACGCCGGGTGCGCGGGCATCGGCACGTACGAGGTCATCATGACCGTGGCGTTGCCGCTGAAGATCGCCGCGTTGAAGGTCAGCGTGCCGATGACCATCAGCGCGAACGCCAGCCACGCCAGCCTCGGCGTGGCGAGCCGGCATCGCAACAGCGTGGACGAGCAGAAGTACAGGACGGCCATCTCGAAGAAGATGATCCAGACCACCAGCATGTCCAGACCGTGCGCGGTCAGGTACAGGTAGAAGTTGTCGGCGTCGATCAGGTGGATCGCCTGCCAGCGCGTGAGCGTGATCAGCAGCGCGAGGATGCCGCCGATCAGCAGCGCGACGACGGCCGCGACCGCGTTGAGCTTGATCAGTGATTCAGCCGACTTGTGGTACTGCAGCCCCGTGCGGGGGCAGATGCGGAACTGCGCTTGAGCGGTTGCCATGTTCTTCCCCGATTACTTGACGTACAACCTCGAGACCATCCTGTGATGGCCGATGCCGCAGAACTCGTTGCACACGATCGCGTACTGGCCCGAACGGTTGGGCTGGATCGTGATCACGTGCTGGTAGCCGGGCAGCACCTGGACGTTGATGTTCTCGGGTTGCAGCGAGAAGCCATGCTGGTAGTCCATGGCGCTGAGGTGCAGCCGGTAGGTCTTGTCCTTCTCGAGTTCGAGAATCGGCCACCAGTCCCACAGTCGCGCGATCAGGTAGACGTCGCTGCCGGCGGGCGGGGCGACCACCGGGATGTTCTGCTCGGTCTCGGTGCGCACCGTGTACTTGTCCACCATGTCCTGCGCCGCCTTGGCGAACAGCTCGGGGGTGACCTTGTAGGTTTCGGGGGACAGGTTCTGCTTACCGTACACGTGCCAGTACGGCATCATGAAGAACATGATCATGCACCAGACGAAGGCGATGACGACCCAGAGGATCTCCACCTTGTCGACCGGTACCTTCCACCAGATCCGCTGCTGCGGGGGCAGTATCGCGCTCATCGCGGTTCCTTCGTCGTTGTCTTACTTGGCCAGCGGGGTGACCGGCACCGTGGCGATCTCCATCACGCCCCACAGGATGTAGAACACCGTGGGGATGGTGATGCCGAGGAACAGCAGCAGGAAGGGGTTGTCGAGGATCTGCTGCATGACGGGTATGCGTTCTTCCTGATCCTGTGTAGCGCCTTTCGGCGGCGTCTGGTCAGCCATGACGATTCCCCCCTTTTCGAGGTCGAAGTTTGACAACGTCGGCCATCATGGTTGGGGTGCACGCCCATTGGCCTTGACTGGAATCAAGGGTTGTCTACTTGCGGCCTCGGGAGAGGGCCGGAAATCATGCAGTTGGTCGCGGGGCGCCCGCGCTGTGGTTTCCGCGTCTCCATGCACTTGCAATGGGCGGGGCTTCCCGCTAGTTTCTTCGTGCTTTGCCCGGAGGACGGCGCCCGCCGCCCGGATTGCGCATTGCGCGCCGCGCAATGCAACGGAGACCCCGCGTGCTCAAGAGATTCCAGGCCCTCCTGCAGTGGTTCTTCCTGCGCATGGAGGCGGTCGGCAACCGCGTGTTCGGCGACCGGCTCAACCCGATGTACTACCTGGGCGCGACCAGCTACTGGATGTTCTGGATCGTGGTCGCAAGCGGCCTGTACGTGTACGCGTTCTACGAAACCGGCGTCGACAAGACCTACGCGTCGATGGAGTCGATCACCCACGGCCAGTGGTGGGCCGGCGGGATCATGCGCAGCGCGCACCGCTACGCGTCCGACGCGATGGTACTGACGATGCTGCTGCACATGCTGCGCCACTTCGCGTTCGACCGCTATCGCAGCTTCCGGGCGTTCTCGTGGATCAGCGGCGTGGTGGTGCTGTGGCTGGTCTACGTGTCGGGCGTCAACGGCTTCATGCTGCCCTGGGACCAGCTGTCGCAGTTCGTGATCATCGCCACCACCGAGTGGCTCGACGCGCTGCCGGTGTTCAACGGCATCCTGACGCGCAACTTCATCACGCCGGAGGCGGTCAGCGACCGGC
>CAZNBU010000500.1:0-2805 GCA_964571035.1 uncultured Planctomycetaceae bacterium
GTGGTTCGTTTTTTTGTCGTTACATGCGGACTTGGCGAACTTTCCGAGAGGCCCGTAGTTCGGCCCTTAGCTTGCGCTTCGGGATCCTGCTTTCAGAATTCGATGGCTAATTGCTGGGCATGTACCGGCGTCAGGGCTACGCCCATGCCTCCGAAACCGGCTACTGCTTCTGTGGCTTCGTCGATTTTTCGGCGCGGGTTGCCCCCCAGGTGCACGCCGCCTACGAACCCCATGATGCCGGCCCAGTGGTGCTCCACCTGCCATTCGTTGTGGCCGATTACTTTGTTGGCGGCTTCTTGCAGGTACGTGCGGGCGGCCTCGGTGGGTTGCAGCTCGCGCGTGGCTTCTGATTCGCCCAGCGCGTGGCGGCCTCCGCCGATCAGCAGGCGGTTGTCCACGAAGCGAAAGTAGTCGTACCCGTGGTTGAGATACCCCAGCGTGCGGTCGGTGCGTGTCTGCACCGGCGTGGTGACGATCACCTGCCCGCGGCCGGGCACGACTTTGCTTGACGCGTCAAGCTCGCCGGCGAACGCGTTGGTGCAGACGAACGCGCGCCCGTACTTTAACTCGTGCGCGCCGCGCGGGGTGTGAAGCCGCGCGACCCCATTGCCCACCCCTTCCGCGCGCACGCCGAAGACGTACTCGGCTGCGCTGCCGCGGCCTTGCAGCAGGCGCAACAGGCGCACGGGGTGCAGGCCGCCGTCGGCCTTGTTGAACACGGCTTGCCGGACTTCCGCGCCGAGGCGCGACGCGCGCACGGTGTAGAGTTCCTCGCCCGCGGCTTGGTTCAGCGTGTTGACCAGCTCAAGCGTGTCGCCGGTGATGTCGTCGTAGTCGGTGCTGCCGCAGGCGTCGAACTCGAGGTCGGGGAACTCGCGCCGCACAACCTCGATGCCCGCGCGGCGTTGCAGAAAGGTGTGCACCACGGCGTCGATCCCGCTCGCCTTGCTGTCAGCCAGCATCTCGCTGACCTGCCCGCAGGTGAGAAACCCGGCGTTGCGGGTGCTGGCGCCGTAGGAAAAGCGGTCGCGCTCGATCACCAGCACGCGCGGCGGCTTTGGCAGGCGCGTCAGGAAATACGCCAGCCAGCGGCCCATGAACCCGGCACCTACGATCAGCACGTCCACGCGGGTGGGCAGGTCGCGGGGCGGAAGGGGCTCGGGCGGCAGCTCGGATTCCCAGTAGCTGAAGCGGCGCAGGTCCATGCGCCGAATTTGCATGGGGAATGGGCTGAGCGCCAGTCGTGTTCTGGCGTCAGTGCGCAAGAGTGTTAAATTGCAACCGGAGGCGGAAGTGCGCGATTCCAGACCAAAACTCGGCCCGAACGACGCCTGCTGGTGCGGCAGCGGCAAGAAGTACAAGAAATGCCACCTGTCTGCGGACAGCGCGGCGAGCGGGACCGTTGAGCCTCCACGCAAACCCGGCAAGCGCGACCCGCTGATCCTGAATGAAGAAGAGCGCAACGGCATGCGCCGCGCCGCGCAAGCCAACGCCACGCTGATGGACGAGGTGCGCAAGTTCGTGGCGCCCGGCGTGACAACGAAGCAGATCGACGACCTGGTGGCAGAGTGGACCTACGGCCACGGGTACAAATGCGCAACGCTGGGGTACCGCAACAGCTACCCCGCGCACTGCTGCACCAGCGTGAATAACGTGGTGTGCCACGGCATCCCGAACGACTACGTGCTGGAAGAAGGCGACATCGTAAACGTGGACCTGACCACGATTGTGGACGGGTGGCACGGCGACCAGAGCGAGACGTTCTTGATCGGCGACGTGGACGACGCGGCTTTGCAGGTCGTGCAGGCGAGCTTTGATTCGATGTGGATGGCGATCGAAGCGATCAAGCCGTACAGCAAGGTGATCGAGATCGGCCGCGTGATCAGCAAACACGCGCGCAAGCTTGGGCTGAGCGTGGTGGAGGATTACCAGGGCCACGGCATCGGGCGTAGTTTTCATCAGCGGCCGCACATTCCGCATTTCCCGGACCAGTACCACGGCCAGCAGGTGCTTGAGCCCGGCATGTGCTTCACCATTGAGCCGATGATCAACGCGGGCTCGCGCCGCACGGTGCTGGACCGCCGCGACGGGTGGACGGTGTACACAGCCGACGGCGAGCTGTCGGCACAGTTCGAACACACGATTCTGATGACCGAGCAGGGCCCCGAGGTCATGACCCTCACCCAGCACGGGCCGCAGCGCGGGCACAGGTTCACGAACTCCGCGCGGGTGGCGTGAAGCAGGAGCCCGAAGCGCAAGCGAAGGGCCGATTCTCCCTGAAGTTGACCAACGTGCGCACGGGCGACGCCGATCTACCGGCAGCACATTCGAATGATTGGGGTGCCGCCGGCCCTTCGCTTGCGCTTCGGGCTCCTGCTCACATCACAACGTATCCAGCGGCGTCGGGCCTTTGGGCGGCGGAAAGATTGCGTCGAGCTCTTTGAGGTCTTGACTAGTCAACTGGATGTTCGCGGCTGTGGCGTTTTCTCGCAGCCGCTTTTCGTTGCTTGACTTGGGGATCGCCTGCACGCCTTTGTGGCGGGCGCACCAGGCGAGCGCGACCTGCGCGGGCGTGGCGTTGTGGCGCTTTGCCACCGGCTCGAGCTTCTTGAACGGCATGCGCCCCTGCTCAAGCGGCGAGTAGGCTTGCACGAGAATGCCCTGCTGTTCGCACCATGCGATCAACTTGTGCTCGATGCTGCGGCGTGAGAGGTTGTAGAGCACCTGGTTGCAGGCGCAGCGGCCGGGCGAGATCTGCTCGACTTCCTGCAACTCAGGCAGGTCGAAGTTGCTCACGCCCCAGTA
>CAZNBU010000501.1:0-2800 GCA_964571035.1 uncultured Planctomycetaceae bacterium
GCCGGCTTCGCCGAAGCGTTTCTCTACCATTGCCTCGGCGACGGCTGCCTCGGCCTCTTCCTGGGTGCGGCAGATGAAAACGCCCTTGCCCGCGGCCAGGCCGTCGGCCTTGATCACCACCGGGTAGTCGCAGTTGGCCAGGTACTCCAGTGCCGGCGCCGCCTTGTCGTACACCTTGTGCCCGCCGGTCTGGATGCCGTGGCGCGACATCACATCCTTGGCGTAGGCCTTGCTGCCTTCAAGTCGTGCGGCTTTCTGCGATGGGCCGTAGATGCGCAGCTTCTTGCGTTGAAACAGGTCGACGATGCCGTCAACCAGCGGGTCTTCCGGGCCGACAACGGTAAGGTCGATCTTCTCTTCGCGGGCGAACTGGGCGAGGCCGTTTAGGTCAGAGGCCTTGATGTTCACCGGCTTGGCAACGCGCGCCATGCCGTCGCTGCCGGGCGCCGCATAGATCTCGGTGACGTGCGACGACTGCGCGAGTTTCCACGCCAGGGCGTGCTCGCGGGCGCCGCTTCCGATCACCAGGACTTTCATTTCTTGCTCCCTCGCCCGACCGGTTTATCCGGGCCTGTCTCCACGGCGACCATGGATTTCAATGTGCCGCGTTTGCCCGGGTCAGCCGGCAGCAGGATGATGAAACGCGTGCCCTTGCCGACCTCTGACTCGAACGTGATCTGCCCGCCATGCTCCTCAACGATCCTGCGCACCATTGGCAGGCCCATCCCCGTGCCGCCCTTCTTCGTCGTGAAGTACGGGCGAAACATACGATCCATGTTGCTTTCGGCAATGCCGCTGCCGGTGTCGATCACCTGGATGCCCAGCAGGTCGCCCTTTACGCCGGCGCGGACAATGACCTCGCCACCTTTGTCGTCGATGGCGTCGAAGGCGTTGCGCAGCAGGTTCATCAGCGCCTGGCGCATCAGCGTGCGGTCGAGCACGAGGTCGTCGAGCTTGCCTTCATAGTCAAAGTGCAGGCGGATGTTGCGTTTGCGGGCGTCGTCGCCGAGGAACTCCAGCAGCTCGACAATCAGCGCGTGCATGTCGGTGCGCGTGAGCTTCAGGTCGTGGCCGCGGGCGAACGCCAGAAACTCCTGCACGATGTCGTCGAGGTGTTTTACCTCGCGCAGCAGCACCTCGATCTTGCGCCGGGCGCGCTTAGCCGTAGCCGAATCCTCGCTCTGCATGTCCTCATCAAGCAGTTGCAGGGTCAGCTTGATGGTGCTGAGCGGGTTCTTGATCTCGTGCGCAAGCCCGCCCGCAAGCTGGCCAAGGAATTCAAGCCGTGAGGTCGCCGCGCTCATGCATGCATTTCATACAACGGATTGCGGCTGATGTCGCCCCATCAGCGGCGGTCGGCAGGGTCCGGGGCGGGTTGGCTGGCTTCCCGGCCGTTGGGGTGCATCGCCTTGTCGATCCCGAGCGCCATGGCGATGCGGCGGATGGCTTCGGCGTCGCCGCGGGCGGCTTCATCCTTGATGCCCTGGATCTGCGGGTGCAGCAGTTTGTTCATGTAGCGATCTGCGAACGCCGACAGCTCGTTGCGCTGCTCGCGGGTCAGGCCGGGCATGCGGGCGAACACGCGATCAAGCTCAGCCTGCTTGAGCAGGTTGGCTTTCTCGCGCAGCTCGGTGATCAGGGGGCCTGCGGCGTAGGTCTGGAAGGTGGCAAGGAACGCGTCGGCTTCTTCGTGCACGATGGCGGCGCAGCGCTCAAGTTCGCGGCTGCGTTCTTCGGCGTGCTCTGAAATCGTCTGTTCGAGGTCGTCGACGTTGTAGAGAAAGACGCCGTCCAGCTCGGCGGCGGCTTCGTCGATGTCGCGCGGGACAGCCAGGTCCAGCACGAATACCGGCGCGAACCCCCGCTTCTTCTGCGAGCGCGCGAACTGCGCTTTCGACAGGATGCGGTCTTCCGCGGCGGTCTGGCTGATGATGACGTCGGCGGTCGGCAGGTAGTCCTCAAGCAGGTTTACCGGCACGGCGTTGCCCTTGAAGCGCTCGGCGACTTCGCGTGCGCGATCCATGCTGCGAGAGACGACGACGACACGCCCGATGCCGGCTTCGCGCAGGTAGGTCAAGGTCAGCTCGCCAACTTCCCCCGCGCCGATCAGCAGCGCGGTCTTGGACGCGAGGTCGTCAAACACGCGCCGCACGAAGCGCACACCCAATGAGCTGACGCTGACTTGGCCTTGGCCGATTGCGGTTTCGCTATGAATGCGCTTGGCTACGTTGAAGGCGCGGTGGAACAGGCCGTTGAGCGCTTTGCCGGTGCTGTTCTCGCTTTGGGCCAGCAGATAGGCGCGCTTGACCTGGCTTAGAATCTGGGTTTCTCCCAGCACCAGGCTGTCCACGCCGGCGCATACGCGCATCAGGTGCTCGACGGACTCGCGTCCGCGGTGGAAGTAGCAGTGCTTCTCAAGGAACTCGGGCGACATGCCGTGGTCTGCGGCAAGGGCTGACAACATGGTCGAACGTACGTCCGGGCCGTCCGCAAAGGCGTAGAGCTCCACGCGGTTGCAGGTGGAAAGCAGCACGGCTTCGTCGGTGCGCAGGTGCTCGCGCGCGGCCTTCAGGGCAGCCGGTACCTTGCGTTCCGGATACGCCAGCCGCTCGCGCAGCTCCAGCGGCGCGAACTTGTGGTTGATGCCGAGCACTACATAGCGCTGCATGGCACCCCCGTTGTAGCTGCCGAAACCATGGGTGAGCTTTGCGAGCGCGACCACACGCCAAGGCCGACGTACGTCGTCAGCACCAGCAGAAACCCGACCAGCACGAGATAGAAATGGCGACGGCCGTGCAGC
>CAZNBU010000502.1:0-2792 GCA_964571035.1 uncultured Planctomycetaceae bacterium
TGCGCCCCTCTTTTCCCAGTTCCTTGAGTTCGGTAACCAGCCGACGTTCGTAAGGATCAAGCGTGGCACGGGGCCTGCGTCTCAAAAGCAGCGACCACACTGTCGTATCGACCATGACGCGCATCAGCGCTTCTTTCTGCGTGCGGCCTTGTGGTCGTAGCGGGGATCGTAGTCAATCTTGCCAGCCAACTCGAAGATCTTCATCTGTTCGCGGCGCTTGATGTACTCCAAAAGGGCAGCCATCACGGCTTCCTTCTTCGTCTTGTGGCCGCCGACCTTTACGGCCGTGGCGATCACCTTGTCATCCAGCGCCAGATTGGTAGCCATTACACATACCTCCACACACCATCCTACACATCGGATCGATTGTGTCTATGATCGGGGCATTGTCGCACGCAGCCTAGCGATGTCGCACGCAGCCTAGTTTCAGGGCTTCTGTCTACTGGTACATGGTACGGAGGGCTTTGCGGTCGATCTTGTCGCGGTCGTTTCTTGGCAGCGGGTCGCCTTGGAACACCACGTCGTGCGGCGCCTTGTAGCGGGCTATGTGCTTCTTGCAGTGCTCGATCAGCTCATCGGCCAAGGCGTTGTCGTCGCCTTCCAGCCTTGGGCGCTGCGTGGGCTCGCGCTTTAGGACTACTACGGCGAACGGCTTTTCCAGCCCGGCTGCGTCTTTTCGGCCGATGACGCAGCACTCCTTGACGGCTGGGTGCTGCATCAGGCAGTTCTCTACTTCGAGGGGGCTTACGTAGATGCCGCCGCTTTTGATCAGGTCGTCGCCGCGGCCTTCGTAGTACCAGTACCCGTCGGCGTCCTGCCGGAACTTGTCGCCGCTGACGATCCACCCGCCGCGCAGGTGCTCTTTGCTTTTCTCGTAGGCACCGTGGTAGTGCGTGGCTGCGCTGTCGCCCCCCACCCACAATGTTCCGACGTCGCCCTGCTTCACGGTGTTGCCGTTGTCGTCAAGCAGTTTGGCGCTGTATCCCGGCACCAGCTTGCCGAGGCTGCCCGGCTTGATGTCGTTCGGCCGGTTCGAGATGTAGATGTGAAAGCTCTCCGCGCTGCCAATACCGTCGATGATCGGCACGCCGAAAGCCTCGTCCCAGCGCTTGTGCAGGTCGGCAGGCAGCGCTTCGCCAGCGCTCCACATGAAGCGCAGGGTGCTCATGTCGCGGCGTTCAGCCTCCACGGCGAGCATCTTGTTGATCAGGGTGGGCACGCTGGTGAGCACCGTGGCTTTGTGCTTTTCGACCAGCTCGAAAAGGCGCGCCGGTGTCGGGTGATCAGGAAACAGCACCGTGCTTGCCCCCACGGCAAACGGGAACATCAGGTTGGTCCCCGTCGCGTATCCGAAGAACAGCCGCGGGCCGCTGACCGTGATGTCGCTTTCCTGCATGCCGATGAAGCGTCTGGCGTACACCTCGGTGTTGAACGGAAAGTGCGAGTGGTTGTGCACCGCACCCTTGCTGTGCCCCGTGGTACCGCTTGTGAACAGCCACACGCTCGGGTCATCCTTGCCGGTGGGCGCGGGATCGAGCTTATCGCTCTGCGCTTTCAGCCACCCGTCCCACCCGTTGAGCGTGATGCCCTTCGGAATCACGGCCGTGCCCGGTTTGCCGACGAGGATGATGTGCTTCAGATAGCGCGCCTCTGCCAGCGCCGGCATGAACGCGGGCAGCGCGGCTTCGTCAACAGCCGCAATCGGCGCCTTGGTGTAGTTGAGGTAGTACGCGAAGTCCGCGGTCGGCAGCAGCGGGTTGATCTGCGTTGCCACGCCGCCGGCTTTGATCGCGCCGAACCAGAAGTACGCGAACTCGGGCCGGTCGTGCAGCACGGTCAGGACGCGCTGCTCCGGTTGCAGCCCAAGCGCTCGTAACCCGTTGCCCGAGCGATTGACGTTTGCGGCGACTTCGTTGTACGTGATCTCGCGCCCGTCGTAGTAGATCGCGGTCTTTCCCCCACGCCCGGCTTCGAGGTTGGAGTCCACGAAGTAGCTGGCCATGTTGAAGCGGTCTGGGAATGTCGGCGTGTCGGGCATCAGCACGATCTACTTGTCGGGTTTGACAGCCTTGTACAGCCCCGTTTTGTGGCTGTCGGGTACCGTCCATTTCTTGAACATCTGGTGGTACTTGTGTGGCAGCTCAACGCCATCGAAGCTGTCCATGTTGATGCAGACGGTTACGAGCTCGGCTTCGACGCAGCGCACCTTCTTGTTCTCGCGGCTTGTGTCGCCGGTGTAAAGCCAGCGGGTGCTCTTGTTGCCGATGTGGCTGATACCGAGGCTGATCTCGACGTGGTCGCCGAAGCGCAGCGGCTTGAGGTAGTCGACTTCCATGTGCACGGTCGGGAACCCGATGCGCTCTACATCGAGCAGGTGGTTGTACGGCACGCCCAGGCCGCGTTCAAAAAAGTCCTCGAAGCAGCAATGGAAGTAGTGCAGGAAGCGCGGGTAGTACAGAATGCCCGCGTGGTCCACGTCGCTGAACCGGATCTTGTAGGTGGCTGAAAAGAGTCCCATGGGTGCATCCTAGAGTAAGGCGGCGGCAGGCACAATTTCGCAGTGGGTCACCCGCCCAGCAACCCTGCAACGTACTCGGCGAGATCGGCCCGGTCCTGCTCGGGCAGGTGATGAAAGCTCGGCATGGCTGTGTAAGGCAGCCCATTGGTGATCGTCGTAAACACGGCATCGCGGTCCTTGCCGCGAAAAACCTGGCCGGTCATGAAGTCGGCGGGCTTGCGTGCATTCGTGATCCAGCGCGCAGCCGGGCCATCCCCGCGCGCGCCATCGCCGT
>CAZNBU010000503.1:0-2788 GCA_964571035.1 uncultured Planctomycetaceae bacterium
GCGCGGGTGTGCCGCTTCCTGCCAGCACGTACGAATACATCTGGCCGACGGTGATCGACGTGGCGGGAGTGCTGGTGATCAGTGGAGGGATGCCCTGCACATCTACTTGAAACACCTCCATGTCGGTGCCGGCCGAATTGGTTGCGGTGATGGTGATCGGGGCAGACATCCCCAAGTCTGCCGCAGCAGGCGTGCCGCTCAGCGTTGTTCCATTCAGCGTCAGCCATGCCGGGTTACCCGAGACGGACAGCGTCGGCGCCGGTACACCGGTCGCTACGATGTCGTACGAGTAACCATTGCCGACCACCACGCTGGGTGGCGCGGTGCTGGTGATCTGTGGCGGTGTGCTTTCAGCGAAAGACCAGACGTCGCCAAAATTGCTGGTGTTTTGCCCGCCAAACAGCCAAAGCTTGTTGTCATAGACCAACGTGGCGGGATACTGGCGGTTTCCCCACCCCGCCGGTACTGGCTCGGAAGTCCACGTGGCGCCATCGGTAGACGCCCAGCAGTCTCCAATCGTCCCGCCCATTACCCACAGACGATTGTTGTACGCGGCCATGGCATGGGCGCTGCGGGCGCCCCACTGGGCGCCAAGCGTCGCGGCTGTCCACGTTACCCCGTCAGCCGAGCTCCAGACCGCGTTGTTGGTGTTCAAACCACCCGAGATCCACAGCTTGTTGTCGAAGGCGGTCCCGGCGCCGTGCGACTGGCCCGGAAATGCCGCAGCAGTCGTCGCGGCAGTCCAGGTTACGCCGTCCGTGGTCCACCACGCGTCGTTGACGCGGCCCGAAGTTGCGGTCAGTCCGGCAACTACCCAGAGCTTGTTGTCGTGCACCATGCAGTAGTGGCCGTTGCGCCCAGCCCACGCGGGGGTCGCAGCCTGCGTCCAGTTGATTCCGTCAGGCGAGTACCACACGTCATTGCGGCGCGTGCCGTCCCATCCGCCCGCAACCCAGATCTTGTTGTCATAGACCGCCGCAGCGAACTGCGCGCGGGCCGGCCAGGCGTTGGCTTGTTCGAGTGTCCAAGTCGCGCCGTCGGTCGAGGACCAGACGTCCGTGCAATAAGTCGGCGAGTTGGTCTGCCACCCGCCCAGCAGCCACATTTTGCCGTTGAACTCAACGACACACATGGCACGCCGCGCGGACCATTGGGCCGCGGCGGTAACCTGGGTCCATGAAGCTGTCTGGGAATATAGAAACGACGATACCAACAACGCAGCCGCGACAAGCAACGCGCGCATGGTGACGCTCCTTTAAAAGCACCGAGGTACTGATGAATACTACGGTCGGTAGGACGCGGTTACCAAGTTTTTCCGGCAATTGGGCGCGATGCGGGTTTGCCCGACATTCGCCCTCGCCCTCGCAGCAGGAACATCGCCAGCAATGCCGTCATCAATAGCGGCACCAACGTTGGCGCCGGCCCACTTCGTGCGGCGCATCCATCGCTTTCGCTTTGCTTGGCGTCGGGGGAGCGACCCACCTTTATGGTGAACGTTTGGGTGGCGTCTGGGGCTACGCCGTTGGATGCCGTCAGCGTCACTGCGACTTCGGATTTTGCGTCCGCGTTGGCGTGCCCGCTAGCTCGCCGGTGGCTGGATTGAACGATAGCCACGCGGGGAGCGTGGTCGTAGCGCTCAGCACCTGCGCCGGAGTCGCCGTAGCAGCGGCCACATAGGAGTAGAGCGACTTTGGCGTCGATGCCTCTACCGCAATAAGTGCCCTCAGGGATGTCCGGGAATAGCGGCTCTCTTCAACTTGTTTATATTGAGACTCAGTCGCAATAGGAGGCGGCTATGAGCGCTGAATGGGGTGCGTTTCTTCTGGCTTCGGGGGCGGGGTTGGCGACCGTGGTTGGTGCAGCGCTGGCCCTGCTGGGCAGGGGCTCGCCGCGGGTGCTGTCGGGCTCGCTGGCTTTTGCCGCGGGCGCGATGGTGCTGGTCTCGCTGCTGGAGATCCTGCCGGAAGCCGTTTCGCATCTGGGCGTCGCGCTGGCGCTGGCCGCCGCAGGCGTCGGCGCGCTGCTGGTTGCCGGGTTGCAGCGCGGCCTGGACCGCTGGATGCCCGACGGCGGCCTGCCGCTGCGCCGCACCGGGTTGCTGGTGGCGCTCGCCATCGGGTTGCACAACCTGCCGGAGGGCATGGCGCCGTTTCTTTCGGCGCTGGCTTCGCCGGAAGCCGGGGTGGCAATCGCCGTCGCAATTGCGCTGCACAACATCCCCGAGGGCGTAGCCATCGCCGTGCCGCTGCGCGCCGCCGGGGCATCACGCACCCGCGCGTTCGCCTACGCCGCGGTGGCGGGCCTCGCAGAAGCCGCCGGCGCGGGCATCGCATGGGCCTTCGCCGGGATGCTGAGTGAGGGCACCATCGCAGCCATGCTGGCGGGGGTAGCCGGGATCATGTTGTGGCTGAGCGCCGCCGAGCTGATGCCAGCCGCCCGCAAAGCCGCCCAAGGCCTAGCCCCCTACATGGGCGCCGCCACCGGAGCAGCCGTAATGGCCCTAAGCCTGTTCGCGATCTAGCGCCCAAGGGGTCAGTCGTAGGAGCGCGGGCGTCCCGCCCGCAGCGGGCCGGAGGCCCGCGCTCACGGCAGCAAGCAACAACAGCAGCGCCCAATGCACGCCATGCGTGGCCGTGCATCCGCTGTCGCCATTGCTGCCGGGGTCGTTGTCTACCGGCGGTGGGGTTGGGGCTGGTTGGATGTTCAGGGTGTACTGCTGGGTTGCGGTTACGCTGGCGGCGTCAATTACGTGGATGGTGAAGGTCTCGGTGCCCGGGGAGGTGGGTTT
>CAZNBU010000504.1:0-1199 GCA_964571035.1 uncultured Planctomycetaceae bacterium
TTAGCCCTAGCTCGTCTTTGACTTGGCGAAAGACCACATCCATGGGAATGAGCTTCTCCGGGTGCTTGTCCATGAACTCAGCCCGCCTCATGAGCTCGGCCTTGTACTCCGGCGACAGCAAGTTGTGGTCGTCCAGGTAGGACGCCTCGATTGCGTCGAGAAACTCGTCAAGCTGCGCGGGTGTCAGTGACTTCACCAGTTCCAGAATTTCGCTCACGGCCTTGGTCATAGGCTCCAGTTTACCACTCGCAGGCTGGCGCCGCCACGAAGTGCAGGCGTGAGCGTTTTGGAGTACGGCCGCTCCTTGATTTGCGGTTCAACCTAAGGCCCGCGATCGTTCAGCCGCCGCCTTATTGCTTGCGGGTCCATTCGACCGTCCACGACCGCGACTATGACAATTGCCGATGCCTCAATCTTGTAGAGAACCAGTGTCTTGAACGGGCGAAGTAGGACCTTGCGAGCGCTCCTCCAAAAGGCCGGGCCGCTTTCAGGGTACTCCCTGATGCGATCAACTTGGTGGCGAAAGAGCGCTTCGGCGCGTGCGGCAAGCCTTGGTTCGATTCGGGTCAGCTCGCTGAGAAACTCCTCAAGTTCCTCCAAAGCTTTAGGGTGGTAAGAGAGCAGGCGCCGCGTCATTCGGCGTTTTGCTTCAGCGCCGCCCGAATGCGTCGGTCCGCTTCCGCTTCAGAAATGAGTTGGTCGGGATGTTCCTCGATGAACTTCAGCCGCAGTTCGAGTTCCGCCATGAACTCGGGTGTCCGCAGGTACTGGTTGTCGAGAAACGAGTCCTCAATCGCGTCGAGGAACTCCTCAAGCTGCTTGGGCGTGAGGGCCTTCACGAGTTCAAGGATTTCGCTTACGGCTTTTGTCATGGTCCCAGTCTACTACTCGCAAGGCGGCCCCGCCACGAACTGCGCGGGTGTTGCTTCAATGCTGGCGTAGTATAAAACCGCAGCCCTGAAGTGGGATTGACGAGCGCGATGACGACGGCAACTGCACCTTCCTCAATCGGGGGCCACAAGGACACCTTCGCAGGCACTGCCCGCACCGACCCGTGGTGGCAGGGGTGGGCGTTGTCCGCCGCCGGTTTGATTGCCTTCTTCGGGTACCTGGGGGTGCGCGCGTTTATGGGCACGCACTACTTTGCTGATCCGTACCTCAGCCCGGTCGCGTCGCCGCCGCTGTTCACGCCCGCGGAC
>CAZNBU010000504.1:1209-2783 GCA_964571035.1 uncultured Planctomycetaceae bacterium
TGGCGCGCTACCCCGGCGCTGTGCCGTATAACCACGCGTGGATCGGGTTCTTTCCGAGCTGGTGGCCGAAGTTCGTGCCGCAGTCGCCAGCGTTCTTCATCCCGGGCCTGGCGCTGGCGTTTCGCTTCACCTGCTACTACTACCGCAAAGCCTACTATCGCGCGTTTGCGGCTACGCCCCCGGCCTGCGCCGTGCGCGGCGCCCCGCTGAAATATCGTGGCGAAACGGCGCTGCTTCTGTTCCAGAACCTGCACCGTTACACGCTTTACGGCGCGCTGTTCCTGCTGGTGATCCTGGCGTACGACGCCGGCATGGGCTTCTTCAAGAACGGGCAATTCGGTGTCGGCGTGGGCACGCTGGTGCTGATCATCAACGTGGCGCTGCTGGGCGGGTACACCTTTGGGTGTCACTCGTGGCGGCACCTGATCGGCGGCAAGGTGGACTGCTTCACCTGCGACATGGCCTCCCGCAAGCGCCACGGCATCTGGAAGAAGTCCACCTGGCTCAACCAGCGGCACATGCTGTTCGCGTGGCTGAGCCTGTTCTGGGTTTGCTTTACCGACTTCTACGTCAGCATGGTGTCGCGCGGTGTGATCAAGGATCTGAACACGTGGTAAAGGCTGCGAAAGCAAAGAAGTCAGGCGACAAGCCCCGGCACCCGGTGTTCGGGATGAGCTTTGCGAAGGTCTATCCGCTGTATGTGCAGAAGGCGGAGAACAAGAAGCGCACCAAAGCCGAGGTTGACCAGATCATCCGTTGGCTGACCGGGTACACCGCGGCGGGACTAAAGAAGCAGATCGACAAGGAAAACGACTTCGAAACCTTCTTTGCCCAGGCGCCCGCAATGAACCCGAACACGTCGCTCATCACGGGCGTGGTGTGCGGCGTTCGCGTCGAAGAAGTCGAAGACCCGCTGATGCAGAAGGTTCGCTGGCTGGACAAACTGATCGACGAACTCGCCAAGGGAAAGGCGATGGAGAAGATCCTGCGGCAGTAGACGAGACCAATGCCCAACGGCCCGACCATAGACGAGATTCAAACCTTCGAGCACGACGTGCTGGTGATCGGCGCCGGCGGCGCGGGTTTGCGCGCAGCCATCGAGTGCTCGGCGCAGGGTATGAACACCGGCCTGGTCTGCAAAAGCCTGCTGGGCAAGGCGCACACGGTGATGGCTGAAGGCGGCATGGCGGCTGCACTCGGCAACGTGGATTCGCGCGACAACTGGAAAGTACACTTCCGCGACACGATGCGCGGCGGCAAGTTCCTGAACGTATGGCGCATGGCCGAGCTGCACGCGCGTGAAGCGCCTGACCGCGTGCGCGAGCTCGAAGAGTGGGGGGCAGTCTTCGACCGCACCAAGGTCGGCCTGATCAGCCAGCGCAACTTCGGTGGCCACCGCTACCCGCGCCTTGCGCACGTCGGCGACCGCACGGGGCTGGAACTCATCCGCACGTTGCAGGACCACGGCATCCACCAGGGCATCCAGGTGCACATGGAGTGCACGGCGCTGGACGTGCTCAAGGACGGCGACCGCATCTCAGGCGCGCTGGGGTACTGGCGCGACACCGGGCGCT
>CAZNBU010000505.1:0-2782 GCA_964571035.1 uncultured Planctomycetaceae bacterium
CGGAAAGTGTTGCCGACGCGGCACACGTCGATCGCGGCTTGCTGGGCCTTCAGCACCCAGTTGTAGACCTCGGCTTGTGCTTCGGTGAACTTTCCGTTGACGGGCCAGGTGCGGGTGATGTCGCCGCTGTACATGCCGTACTCGCACCCGGCGTCCACCAGCAGCAGCTCGCCGTCGTTCAACACCATGTTGTTTTCGTGGTAGTGCAGGATGTTGGCGTTGTCGCCGCCCGCCACGATGCTGCCGTACCCGTTGCGGCGTGACCCGCTTTTGCGGAAGACGTACTCGATTTCGGCCTGCACCTCGTACTCGTACATGCCGGGGCGGGTGGCGCGCATGCCCGCGATGTGGCCTTGCGCGGCGATTTCACCGGCGCGGCGCAGGTACTTCAGGTCGTCCTTGTTCTTGTACAGGCGCATTTCGTGCACGATCTCGCTGGGGTCGTGCAGCTCGGTGGGGGCGTTGTAGCCCTGCCGCTTCATGGCGCGCACCTTGTTCAGCCATGTCGTGACGCGCTCATCGAAATGCACGTCGTCGCCGAGGTGCACGTACATGCGCTGCACGTTGCGCAGGAACTCCGGCACCTTTTCGTCGATCTCTTCCAGCGTGAAGGCTTGCTCAGCGCCGTATTTCTTGACCGCGCCCTCCGGGCCCGCGCGTCGGCCGTTCCAGATCTCCATCGTTTTGTCGCGGCGCGGCACGAACAGGACGAAGCTGTGCTCGCCCTGGCCCTTGATGATGAGCGCGAGGGCGCCGGGCTCGTCGAACCCTGTCAGGTAATAGAAGTCGCTGTGCTGGCGGTAGTCGTGATGGACGTCGCCGTTGCGGATGTACTCGGGTGCCGCCGGGAAGATCGCCACGCCGGGCAGCATGCGTTTGATCAGCGCCTCGCGGCGGCGTTTGAAGATCGCGGCATCAAAGTCGGTGCTCATGGCATCTCCTGTTGTCTGCACCAAGTGTAACGGCCCCCGGTTGCGCCCGCGATAGCCCGAAAAGAAAGGAGGCCCGTGATCGGGCCTCCTTGGTGATTGCGAGGTTGCAATCGGTTAGTCGATGACCACGTTAGTGCCGGACAAGTCGGTCCCATCGCCGGCCAGAGTCTGCAGTGTTGCAGTGCCGGTCGTGACGTTACCCGGTGAGCCAATAGCGTCCACGGTGATGGTGCCCGCCGTGCCGCCGGTAGCAGCGCCGTTGGCGCGCAGCACAGTGCTGTTGCTGAGCAGGACCAAGGTGGCCAGGTTGTCACCAATCGCGATGTCGCCGCCGTCGCCAGCCGCAGCCGGCGCGGTTCCACCGTTGCTGATGATCGAGCCGTTAACGTTGATGTTGGCGTCGGTGGACAGCAAGACCGGCCCACCGTTGCCGCCGGTGGTGTTACCGTTTCCGCCGTTGACTGTTGCAGAAGCATTGAAGTTGATGTTTCCGCCCACTGCGATGCGCACTCCATCAAAGCTTCCGCCACCGTTCATAGTGCCGCTTGCGCCAGCGGCAAGGTTCCACGTCCCGCTAACAGTCGTCGTAGCGCCGGACGTTGTGGTGCTGTCTTCAACCCAGAACCAGCCGCCATTTCCTCCGTCGCCGGCACCAATGGCCTGGCCGCCGCGAGCGTTGACGTTTCCGCTCCACTCGAGATTAGCTGCTGCATTGTCGAAGTCGTTGTCTAGGTGGATGTAAACGCCTTGCGCTGAGCCACCATCGCCAGTGCCGCGACCGCTGCCGCCGTCGGCCGTCACACCCATGCTCACGGTGATGGCGCCGCTTTCCGCGTACAGCCCAAAGTACCCGCCCGAGCCGCCGAATCCGTTGCCACTGACTGTCGAGCCGTTTCCGCCGCGAACATCGACGCTAGAGCCGGTGAGAGATAGCGCTGCCTCCGGGTAGACCTCGACGCTTGCGCCGCCAGTCCCGTTGCCTGTTTGGCTCGACCCCCCGGTTGCATTGACATCGAAGTTCGTAATCACGGACGGTCCGCCAGCACCGGGAAAAAGTGCGGTGTAACCGCCAAATCCGCCATTGCCGTCGACGGCAGCGCCACCATTGGCAGAGACGACGATGTCGCCACCGGTGAAGAGCCCGTTTGCTCCGCTGGCGTCAATCTGGGTAACCCCGGCATCGCCGCCATTACCTGCGCCAGTACCGGCTGCGCCGTTTACATTGATACGAACCAGCACGTCCAAGTCGGCGCCCTGGGCGTCGACAAGCACGTTGCCACCGTTGCCGCCATCGCCATTGGTGGACGCGCCGCCGTTGCCGTTGAAGCGAATCTCGCCCTGGATGCCACCGTTGTCGTCGCTCTCGACCTCAAGGTTGCCGCCGTTGCCGCCGTTTACGCCGGCGCCGCCGTTGGCATTGAAGTTGACAATCGCGTTGGTGAGAGTGATCGGCAAGGCGCCAGTCTCGCCATATAGTGCGTCACCGCCGTCACCGCCGTCGCCCGTTCCACCCGCACCGCCGTTGGCGCTGCCCGTAAGCCTTACGTCATCCCACGTAATGGCCGGGACTGTCGTTCCACTGCGCTGAACGTCGGCTGCTCCGCCGTTGCCGCCTTGCACCGCGCCTGCTCCGCCGTTGAGGCTGGCTTGGTGGCGCGCGTTGGTCATGACATCGCCGCGCATCGTTGATTGGCCGCCATCGCCGCCGTTCTGGCCTGTTCCGCCGTTGGCTTCATAGATCAGGCGGTAGTCCATCACGTTGCTGGTTACCGAGCCGCCAAGGGTAAATGAGCCGTCGCCGCCGTTTCCGTTGACCGAGTTGCCGCCGCCCGACTGGACGTAGAACACTC
>CAZNBU010000506.1:0-212 GCA_964571035.1 uncultured Planctomycetaceae bacterium
CGGGCTAGCGTTACCATCTGGCCTACGTGGTACCCGTAGTGGCCTACCTGACGGATCAGGGCGTCCATGGCGCTCATGCTTTCGCCGCGGATGGTTATGTCGCGCATGACGTCGCCCGGTTTCAGGGCTTCCAGGGTGTCTAGCGTGAGCTTCCACCCTTCTTCCCATAGCTGGTGTACGCGCTCGGGGGTGTCGGCTGTGTGTTCGAACTC
>CAZNBU010000506.1:222-2777 GCA_964571035.1 uncultured Planctomycetaceae bacterium
GATGATGGCGATGCTGTTGGCTTCGTCATCGGTGCGGTGGAAAAGCTGCGGCGCGCTGACCTGTGCCAGCACGCCGTCGCCTAAAGACTTGATCTGCCGCATGCGCGCGATGGTGGCGCGCAGGAACGCGTGCTCGCTCACGCCAGGCTCCTGCGGAAGTAGAAGGCGCCGGCAGCCAGCAGTGCGAGGCCGAGCAGGGCCGCGCTGCCGCCGGTGTTGGCTGCGCATCCGCGGTCGTCGTCGTCTTCGGGGCGGTGGTAGTCGAAGTAGTACTTGTCGAAGTGGATGCCGCCGTCGGCGCTGATCGCGTCGGTGTCGTCAAGCTGTAACGTGATCTCGAGATAGCCCGACCGCGGGCCGTATTTGTGCGTGACTTCGATGTAGTAGGTGTCGTCGCGCGATGCGTGCGCGGTGTAGTGGAAGTCGAGGATCAGATCAGCGCCGTTGTCTTCACGGTTGGTGAGAATCTTGTTCCGCGAATCGCGCACGCGGATGCGGGGCGCCGCGTCCCAGCCGCGGGCGATCATGTTGAGGCGGATGGTGCCGCCGGCCCCGTAGTCAAGATCTATGCGGTAGCGGGCGACTTCGTAGTCACGCAGGTAGCGCGAGTCGTTGTATTCAAGGAAGACTTCAGCGCTCGCGGCGGTGGCGCCCAACGCCACAAGCAGGATCATCAGCAAACGTCCCATGGCAGACTCCGTTGCAAAATGAGCGACCCCTGCGCGGGTGATTATAGCACGGGCTGGGCGTAGGGGCGACACTTGTGTCGCCCTCGGCGCGGGCATGAGGGCGACGTAAACGTCGCCCCTACTTGCGCTTCAACCCTTCCGCGTGGGCGAAGCTGGCTTCTACCCAGCGGGAGAGCTGCTTGGCGGTCTTCAGCGCTTCCATGTTTACGAGCACCCACCCGCTTTGCGATTTGCCGTTGTGGGCGAACTGGGTGCAGTGCTTCAGCTCGAGGTGTTTTTTGAGCGAGCCCTTGTCGCACAGCGCGATCAGCCCGCCTTCGACCGCGCCGATGAACGGCCGGCCGTTGAGCACGTAGACGCGGCCGCCGAACTGGTTTTTCTCGGTCCATCCCGACTTGCGTTCCAGCACGTCCCGGATGCGTTCGAACAACCGCTCGTCATAGGCCATTGTCGTCTCCGCGCGCATTATCCGTGGTTGGGTTCGCCGCACAAGTGGCGCTTGGGTGTTGGGTCTTGGGTGTTGGGTCCAACGACACTGCGCAGTTGACCCAAGACCCAACACCCATCACCCAACACCTGCCCTACGGCTTGTACTCCCAGGGCGGCACGTCGGTGTCCGGCTTGGGGCCGGGCGAGTCGCGCGTGACAGCCCACGGCGGCTGTACGGTGGCTTTGGGCGTCTCGGGTTCAGGCTCCGGCGGCGGCTCAGCCGACTCAGCGGGTGGTGGCGGCGGCGCTTGCGGTTTGGCGCCGATGCGTGTGAGTACGAACCACCCGATCGCGCCGCCGACGGCGGTCAACAACAGCGCGACCACGATCAGACTTGCATTGAGCCCGCCGCTCTTTGGCTCTTCGGTTGGCACGGACGTGTCGAGCTGTTCCGGGAGCGTCGGCTGCGCCAGTGTTCCGGTGACGCCGTCGAGAAGTTCGCGCAGCAACTGGCGCCCCTGCGTTTCCGCCAGGACGTTGCCGACGACCATGACGCGTACCGGCTTGGGGTCGAGCGGCAGGTCAATCCACGCGGTGAAGTACACAGCCCGAAGGATCGCCATGTCGGTGGCGTGGCGCGCGCCGTAGACGGTGGTTCCCTGCCACGTTTCGCTGATGATCGCGCCGGTGGGTTGGTGGGGGAAGGCGGGGATTTTTCCAAGCTCAACGGGGCCGTCGAGCGGCTGGATGACGAAGTGGAACCCCGGCTGGTCGCGCGTGGGCATGCGCTCGTAGACGTACCCGGTAGCGATGACCTGCGTGGGCAGCGATCGCTGGCCGGGCGCGAACCCAGCCGGCACGGTGAAGGAGAACCCGTTGGGGTCCTCAACAACCTGGGCGGACAAAGCTGTGCCCGCGGTAAGCAGGAGAACAACGGCCAGATAGTCGAGTCGCATGCGCATCGGGAAACTCAGAGTCAGGGCCGTGTGACGGACTTGAGGGTCCAGGTTTCCGTGCCGCGATTGCCCCACAGTTCTCGCTCTATCTTTGCGTACACCAGGGGCATGTCCTTGACGGCCCAGAGTGTCTGCTGCCTGGCGCCGGTGTAGTGGGTGCCCGCAGCCGACTTGAACCTTTTGCAAGCGTACTCGGTGTCATTGGCTGTGACTTGCTCTGATTCAACGTCCGTGGACTTTCTGTTCAGCTGGATCCAGCGAGTGCCTTCCTTCCAGTGACGTGTAACTGTTTCGGTTTTTTCGCCGTCCACGGTCTGGACCGTGAACGTGTTTTCGTCGCTGCTCGTAACGCTGCACGTGACGGTACGCGCAAACTTGCCCTCGACTTCGTAGACCCATGACGTTCCGGGCTTCAAGAACCGCTTTGCTTCGGACTCGGTCCAAGGCGAGCGGCACCACTCGGAATCACGCTTTCGATTGG
>CAZNBU010000507.1:0-2751 GCA_964571035.1 uncultured Planctomycetaceae bacterium
GCAACTCCGCGAAGCCGAACGCAACGCAGTATCCAACAAGGCGTATGCCGAGGGGTTCGAAAAGGGCCTGCAGGAAGGACGCACCAAGGGCGAAGCCGAGGGCCGCACCACCGGCGATCAGAAGGCGCGCAAGGAGTTCGCAGCAGAGGCCAAGCCGGCTGCCACAGCGTTGGCCGAGGCACTGCGCGAGATTGAAGCCACGCGGATTGCCTTGCGCGAAAGCGCGGAAGCAGACCTGCTCGGTCTCGCGGTTCGTATCGCGGAGCGGGTTGTCCGCCGCGAACTCGCAATCAATGAGTCCGCTGTCGTGCCGCAGGTGAAGGTCTTGATCGCACAGTTGGCGGATCGTTCCCGCGTATCCGTGATCCTGAACCCCCAGGACCTGAAGGCGGTACAGACCCATCTTCCTGAGTTGCAGCGCGAGTTCGCCGACCTCAACGAAGTTGACCTGCGCGCCGACGAAACCGTGAGCCGCAGCAGCGCCCGCATTCGCGCGGGTGCCGGCGAAGCCGCCATCGACATCGACCGCGCGCTGAATGAACTTGCGGACGCTGTGCTCGGCACGGGAGAGCGCTCATGAGCGTCTTCTCCTCAGCCATGCAGCGGGTTGAGTCGCGCACGCTTGAAACCGTGCGCGGCACGGTCGCGCTCGCCGTCGGCCTTGCCATCGAAGCCGACGGGTTCGCCGCGCCGCTGGGCGCCATGGCGACCATCAAGGCGCGCCACAACGGCCCCGTGGACGCCGAAGTCGTCGGGTTCCGCGGTCGCCGCACACTGCTGATGCCGCTGGGCAACGCGCGCGGGATCGCCGGCGGCGACCCCGTTGAGCTCAAGCACGCGCGCGCCAGCGTACCGGCTGGCGAGAGCCTACTGGGTCGGGTGGTGGACGCGCTGGGCAACCCGATGGACGGGCTGCCGCGGCCGACGCACACCGTGATGCGCGACGTGTTCGCCGATCCGCCGGACGCCATGTCGCGGCCGCCGATCCACGAGCGCATTTCCACCGGCGTGCGCGCCATCGACAGCATGTTCACCTGCGGGCGCGGCCAGCGCGTCGGGTTGTTCGCCGGCTCCGGCGTCGGCAAGTCCAGCCTGATGGGCATGATCACGCGCTTCAGCGACGCGGACGCGATTGTGCTGTGCCTCGTCGGTGAGCGCGGCCGCGAGCTGCGCGACTTCCTGGAAAAAGACCTGGGCGAAGAAGGGCGCAAGCGCGCCTGCGTCGTCTGCGCCACCAGCGATCAGCCGCCGTTGATGCGCGTGCGCGCCGCGTTCTCGGCCCACGCCATCGCCGAAGAGTTGCGCGACCAGGGAAAGAACGTGCTGCTGCTGGTGGACAGCGTGACGCGTCTTGCACTGGCGCAGCGCGAGATCGGATTGTCCGCGGGCGAGCCCCCCACCACGCGCGGGTTCCCGCCCAGCGTGTTCGCCCTGCTGCCAAGGTTGGTGGAACGCGCGGGCATGAGCGAGCGCGGCAGCATCACAGCGTTCTACACCGTGCTGGTGGAAGGCGACGACACGAATGAGCCGGTGGCCGACACCGTCCGCGGCCTGCTGGACGGCCACATCTGGCTTGACCGCGAGCTTGCCAACCGCGGGCACTTCCCGGCAATCCGGCTGGACGACTCCATCAGCCGCCTTATGGACACAGTAGCTGATCCGGAACACATCGAGCTGGCGCGCCGCCTGCGCCGCCTCTACACCGCATACCGCCGCAGCGAAGACCTCGTGCGCATCGGCGCCTACCAGAAGGGCGCAAGCGCCGAGCTGGATGAAGCCATCTCCAAGCTGCCCGCGATCGAGGAGTACCTGCGCCAGCGCCGCGACGAGCCAAGCCCGTTCACTGATTCTGTGGCCGGGCTGAAGCGCGTGCTCGAGGGCGACGCGCGCAAAGGCAGGAGGGCGTAATGGGAAAGCGCTTCAAGTTCTCGCTGGCTCCCGTGCTGAAGCTGCGCGAGCAGGCCCGCGAACTCAGCGAGTTGCGCCTGTCAGAAGCCCGCGCCGTCGTTGACCGCGAGCGCGACGGCGTTCGCAACGCCAACGTACAGGAGCAGGCGGTGATCCGCTCGATCCACGAAAACTCGGGCGGGCCGCTGGACGTCACCCGCATGCGCCTGCTGAGACGCCACCTGGCGGGTGTACAGCGCACGCGGCACGCGAAGCAGGTCGCGCTGGGAAAAGCGGGCCGCGAGATGGAGATTCGCCGTGTGCAGTTGCAGCACGCGGCGCGGGAAGCGCTGGCAGTCGAGAAACTGAGAGACGCGAAACTGAACGAGTATCGCCGCGAGCAGAACGCCGCGGAGCAACGCGCGCTGGATGAAGCCGCCGGCATGCTCGCGCAGAGGAAGGAGCCACCATGCACCGACTGATCATGGCAACCGGAATCCTGAGCATGATCACGCTCGCGGGCGCCGGCGGCGCGCTGGCGTACTGGAGCTGGTCGCAACCGACCCACGCAGGGTTCGTGCGCGACTACCTGCTGAACCTTGAGCCGGATGAGCAGGAGAAGATTCGCACGTTCCTCGCCACGTCCGCGGAGAAGGGCAAGATCACCGACGAGGCAATGCGTAATTACCTCATTGATGAAGAACTGCGCGCGCGCGTGGACGGCATGGGCCCGGCGGGCGAGCAACTGCTGCTGCAGACCGCAACCGGCGAAGCCCCCACCGACCACCGCGATGACCTGCAAGCCGCGATCGACCGCATGGCTTCGCGCGCGCAAAGCTACGACTCGGTGCGCGCGGAGACTGA
>CAZNBU010000508.1:0-2744 GCA_964571035.1 uncultured Planctomycetaceae bacterium
GTCCAGTGCGGTATGCCGTCCCACATGATCACGAAGCGGTCGGGCGAGCTAAGCCGTTCCGTCTTTACCTTGCCGCTGATGGTGTCGGTCGGGTCAAGGTCGTCCCAGCATCCTGCAATCCAGTTGTTCGGCAAAGCGGAGCTGGGAACGGTCAGCGGCGCATCGCGACGTTGGACCTGTGTAAGGTTCTGGTCCGGGCCGAAGTAGACCCACCCGTTGGACTCTACGCGAACGTGGTCGTAGATCGCGCCGTAGAAGGGGAACGTGAACCCGGTCGGGAAGACCACGAGTGAGCCGTCATCGTCAAGGTTCGCGCCGCCAGGGATGATTGTGCCGGTGGCTGAGATGTTATGAGTGGCAAACGCATTGGTAATCGTGGTTGCTGTGTAGCCCTGCGCATGCAGCCCCACACCCGCAAACAAAAACACAACCGCCACGCAGAGTCGCATCGACATGCTGTCTCCCCACAAGAAGTTTTGACCTTAACGCGCGGGCCCGAACGGGCTAACTGGCTCCCACAAGTCGGGTCTGCGCCGACCGCCCCCAAGCAATTGCACAGAGAACTGCACCCGCTGCGCAGTATAGATTTGCAAGTGAGACCCGGACAACAGAACTTTCCCAAGGAAACCGGGTGCCGCAGCAGCACCGGGCCTGACAGCGTTTTCGCTGGAATCTGTTCGCACCAATGACAGTGTGTATGGGCTTAGTTCCAGCCTGTCGGCGCGGTTTAGGGAAAGCCTGCCGCGTCGCGGCTTGCGACCCGCGGAGATACCTATGAAACCGCAACGCACCCTGCTGATTGCCGTAGCTGTCGGGGTACTCGGGATCGCGCTCGGGTACGCGCTGCGGATGGCGACGGAGTTGCACCCCACCCCGACGACGGTGCCGACTATCGTTGACACCAACGCGCCCGCACAACCGGAGTCACCGACGAACGTGGCTACTCGTCCGCCCGAGCGCAAACCGGAGGCCGTCGCGCCGTCCTCGGATGCGCTCGCGGAATGGCTGAAGACGCTGGAGGGTGGCGGTCCCACGCGTGGGTCGGGGCGGATTCATGGCAAGGTGGCCTATGCGGATGGAACCGGCGTCTCCGGCGTCCGGATCAAGGCGTCACCGCATGCCTCGCGTGACGCATCCTACTCTGAGGATGAGCCAGTCGAGACCAGCATCGAAAGAGCGGTCCGCCGAATCTACTTCTCGCAACAGGGAGAACTCACCACCGTAACGGATGACCAGGGGCGATACGTGTTTGAGGGGCTGGGTGCATACGAGTATCGACTCTATACCAGCGACCGGCGCTTTGAACTCAAGTCGTTGTCGGGAACCTACCGCGTCAAGCCCGATGCCGAGATCAACTACACCGCTACTCCCATGATCACGATGAGCCTAGACATCCGCTTGCCGGATGGCACGGCTCCAGAGTCTGCCAACGTTTCGTTCGTTGCCCCTGGCGGCAAGAAACAGTCCGAGTACTGGACACCTAGCCGAACCTCTGCGCAGGTCAGGCCAGGCGAGTGGGAGATGGCGGTCATCGCCGGCGAACACAATCAGTACACAAGCGACCCGATTGCGCTGAAATTCGCACTGGGCGATACACCTGCGGCGCGCACGATTCACCTGAAGGCAATCTGCGGAGTCCATTGTCGCGTGGTGTTGCCGTTCAACGCCCAATATTCGCACACGTATGCCGTGTTCCTTGAGCGGAACCCTGGCTCCGGTGTGCCCACGTCCACCGAGGGCACGACCAAGTCGCAATCGTTGAGCCACGAGAGCCGCGCTGTCTTTCTCGGCTTGGAGCCGGGGCAGTGGCGGGCCGTGGTGCATCTCGGCAAAGAGATCATTGCGTGGCAGGACTTTGAACTCAGCGCCGATGAGTTTCGTGAGATCGTCCTGAAGCCACCTGAGCCGCAGCTCAGCGATCACATCCCGATACGCATCTTCGCGCCGGACGGCAACCTGCTGCGCAACGCATCATTTGACGTCGATCTGAACGACGAAAAGGGTCGCAATCGGGTGGATGGCTGGACGAAGCACCGAACGATCAGGCGCGCGGATGGCACCTATTGGGTTCCGCGTACAACGCCGGATCGCGACGCGACAAACTGGGTGTACGTGATTGCCGTTGAGACGTCTGACTACGGAACCAAACGTGCCGAGTACCCATGGTCGGCGACACATGAACTCGTCATTCGCTTTGACCCGCCTGCCACGCTGATTGTCGAAATCCCCGGGGCAACTCACCACCGCTATCGGGCGCAACTCGAGCCGCGCTTGTACCAAGAGGACGGCGACAACCGGCGGAACGCGATCGCAGCCAAAGGCCAGCGGCTTCACGGGATGCAGCGGCCTACGCGCGGGCTGGATTCCAACAAGTACGAGTACATCGGCCTGACACCGGGGACGTACCGGTTTGAGTTGATGTTCCTGACTTCCCAGGAAAACGGTTACGTCGAGTATGACGAAGTGGCGCAGTGGAAGTTTGAGCTTGGCTCCGGCGAAGTCACAAAGGCTGTGAATATCCCGCCGCTGCATCGTGTGACACTGCTGATGGACAAGGAACCGCGGGGCCCCTCACTGTACGTGCGCCTGAAGGACGGCCAGATGTCAAGGAGTGTTCAAACGAGTGAGGCCCGCACCGTGATTGAAGGGCTTCCCGCCGGAACCTGGGAGATTTCGGCTGACAGTGGAGTGAGGGAAGTGAAAGTGGACGGCGATGTTGAAGTGGCGTACGCGCCCAAGAAGTA
>CAZNBU010000509.1:0-2739 GCA_964571035.1 uncultured Planctomycetaceae bacterium
CAAGTTGATCGCGGGGCTCAAGAACTACTTTCCTGAAGCGGCGGAGCGCGCGCGGGCCGGCGATGAGCGCCCGCTGGGCGACATGTCGGTCACGCAGCTGAATGAAATCTACGTGCGCTTCAACAGCGAAAGCAAAGAGAACGAGGCACTGGCGGAGCAGGGCCGCCACGAGTTCGCGATCCTGGAGCGCTACATCGAAGCGCTGATGGCGGGCACGAAAGCCGAGACCGGCGAAGATGGCCCGGTCAACTTTCGCCTCTGGCAGCATTCACGCGAGATCAGCCTGACCGAATTTGAGCGCATGTACGCGCATCTCGGCGTCAGTTTCCACACCTGGCCAGTGGTGGATTTGCAGAAGAAGCAGGTGCTGACCAAGCAGCCGGACGAGTTCTACCGCCTGCACGGCGTGTACGTCGGCGAAAGCTACTACGTGTCAGCGGAAGACCTATGCCGCCGCATCATCGTGGACGCCGTCGAAAACAAAGTCGCCGAGGAAAGCGAAGGCGCGCTCGTCATCTACACCCACGGCAAGGACCGCCCGCCGCTGATGCTGGTGAAGAAGGACGGGGCAACCAGCTACCACGCGCGTGACATGGCGGCTGCGCTGTATCGCAAGCGTCACTGGCCGTTCGAGGAAATGACCTACGTGGTGGGCGGCGAGCAGAAGCTGCACTTTGAGCAGCTTTTCAAGGCGCTGGAGATGCTCGGGCACGGGTGGGCGGCGAACTGCAATCACGTCGATTTCGGCGTGCTGCTGTTCAAGCAAGCGGACGGCAAGTGGGCCAAGACCAGCACGCGCCGCGGCACCGCGATCCTGCTTGAGCATGTGCTGGATGAAGCGATCGCGTCAGTCCGCGACATCATGCAGGCAAAAAACCCGGAGCTCGCTTCCAGCCCTGATGGCGAAGCCGTCGCGCAGGCGGTGGGCGTGGGCGCGGTGGTGTTCAACGACCTGAAAAACGGGCGGCGCAACAACGTGAAGTTTGACTGGGACGCGGTGCTCGATTTCGAGGGCGAAAGCGGCCCGTACATGCTGTACCAGTACGTGCGCATGGGCAGCGTGACCGACAAGTTCCGCGAGGCCTGGGGCGACCCGGTGTTCGCCAGCGGCGACGCGGCCCTGCTGAAGCTTGATGAAGAGTGGCGCATCCTGCGCCTGCTGGCCGACTTCCCCGACGTGATCGCCAAAGCCAGCAAGGAGTACGAGCCCAGCGTCGTAGCCCGCTACCTCGTAGATCTAGCCGGCGCCACCTCAACCTGGTGGACCGCAACTAGAGACACCAGGATCGTAGGCGAAGACCGCGACCTCAGCCTAGCCAGGGTGCGCCTCGTAAACGCCATACGCACCACACTAGCCAAAGGCCTGAACCTGCTGGGCATGACACCCGTCGAGCGGATGTAGCCATCAGGTGGGCGCAAGTCCGTCCGTTGAACCTGATCCCGGTGGGTCACCTACCGCTGAATCTGCAGAGCGCCGATTGTCAGCGTCGCGCCCTTCGACTCGGCCCACAGGTACTTCAACGTACCGTGCAGGTTGCCGGACTCTAGGAGCGTTTTGCCATCGACTTCGATCTTGCAGTAGCGGTGCAGGCGAAGCTCCTCAGTGCTCTTGTCAGTTACAGTAAACCGGAGTTCGGCCCATTCCCCTTCCGCGGCCTTCACCACCCGATCGCCGGCTGTGGTCGGCACAATCCACTCACCGCCCTTGTAAGTTAGGACCCAGCCATTGGTGCCTGCGGTAACATAAAAAATGATGCGACACCCCTCGCCGTCTGCAACTCGAGCTCGAAGGCTGACGGTGAAGTCCCCCTTGTTCCATTTCTCTGCGAAGTCTTTGCAGACAATCTGGCTCTCGGGGGACAAGCGCAAGTTGTGGCCGATGGCCTTGACCTTGCCGCTAAGCCTCGGAGTTTCCAGCAGGCTCTCTCCGGTGATTCGGAATGCCTTGCTGTCAATCTTGTAGGTCGTTAGCAACTTGTCCCACTGGCTAAGCAACGACTGCGGATCGGCTTCGTCAGCGCCAAACTGAAAAGCCAAGGCAGCGCCAGCGTCACGTTGGCGCTCACCATCCTTCAACGCTTCCTTCAGTTTCTCAATCGCATCGAGCTCGACAGGAGCCCTCAGAAGTTCCTTCAGTATCCATGTGTAGCGCGCTTCCTGCGGCTGAGCCGCTAACCAGCGCTTGACCATGTCGACCGTCGCGCCCTTATCACCGCTGACAAAGGCGTACCTGGTAACCTCGTGCTCGTCGTCATCAATGTACTTCTTGGCAGAGTCGTATAGGCCTGGCACCCGGAGCAATGTTGCTAGTTGCAATGCCCGAGCCCGCTCCTCATTCTTGTCCAAACTAGACTTGAGAGCCTTCTGGCAGAGCAGCGGATTGCTCTTGAGTTCGGCAAGAATCTCGGAACGACGCTCGTCTGTACTGTCTGGTTGTAGATACTCTCCTACCAGTTTTCTCGCTTCTCGCTCGGTCAGGTCCGCACTTACGGCTGAACCGGCATCCGCGGCCAACAACGCTGAGAATGCAAACATCAACACGAGGACACGCCTAAGCATGCTGATTCCCTATCGGCCCAAGACAGTCGCCGACCATCGGCGGGTAGGGCATTGTGGCTCACCAGAACCCATGCCACAACGAAGAACCGGCGCGTGTTTCCTGAGCGACCTACACTGCCGAGCGCCCCAGCATTGCCGGGAAACCCCTTCGCGTTAGCATGCGGCCCCTTGTGAGCGACC
>CAZNBU010000510.1:0-2726 GCA_964571035.1 uncultured Planctomycetaceae bacterium
AACCCCACCTGGGACAATCGCTGGATCATTTTCCCGGCGCTGCTGGCGCCGGTACCGCCGCTGGTCTTCTACACGTCGATGTACCTGCTGGAGCGCTTCAGCTCTATGGACGTCGCCACCCGCATCGGCGCGTCCGAGGACATTGTCAGCCTGTTCGTTATGGTGCTGGCCGGCGGGCCGCACGTGTGGGTGACCTACACCCGCACCTGGCTTCACCCGGAGTTCCGGGCCCGCGAAAAGTTCTGGTACTTCGCCAGTTTCGGCGTGGTGCCGTTTGTGGCAATCATGGCGCTGTCGTCCGAAACGACGCGCACTTTGCTGCTGACCGGATTCTTCTTCTTGGCCAGCCTGCACATCATTCACCAGTTGTCCTACGTCGTGCGCTTCTACCAGGACCGCGACGCCGCCAAGCCTTCGCTGAAGTCACGGCTGATCGACGTGGGCGCGGTGCTGTTCCCGCTGTACCCGCTGAGCACGTTCCGGATGGTGCTTGGCAACCAGGACACGCTGGCGTGGGCATGGGCCACCAAGCTGTTCGGCGACGGCGCCGCGGACTGGCGCTTCAACATCGGGCGCGCCAACCCTATGCTGCCGGATTTCATCCTGAGCGACTGGTTCTGGATGGCGAACCTGGCGGGGTTCCTGGTCTGCACCACGCTGTGGGCGCGCAAGAGCTACCGCGAGCACCGCGCGGGTATTCTGCAGAAGCCGAAGTTCATGCTGATCTGCTCGGCGATCGCGGTCGGGTTGTTCTGCCCGCTGCTGCCGAACCTGGATTCCAGCTTCCAGGGGTTCAACCTGTGGCACAGCATCCAGTACATCGCGCTTACGTGGTTCATCATGCGCACACAGGTGAAGCGCGGGAACAAGCTGAATCCGTTTGTGCGCTGGCTTAGCGCTGACGACAACAGCGGGCGGCGCTATTACGGCGTGGCGTTTCTGCTGGTGCTGGGGATCATCACGCTGATCATCGGCATCGCGGTGATCATCTCGCTGGCGCAGGGCATCGGTATCTTCACCGGCGCGGGTGAGCCGGGCACACCCGCATACACCCCGGGTGCGATGTTGCAGGCGTACTACCTGCTAGGGTTCGGCTTGCTGCTGACGCACTACTTCCACGACGCGTTCTTCTTCAACATGCACACGTTCAGCAAGTCGAGTGTGAACACGAGACTGTGAGCGCCTTCGGATTACGGTCGGACAAGGGTTAGGCGGAAGTCCTTCGCGGCCCGATTGCCGATTTCGGATTTTGGATTGAACTTCACCGCCACGCCTGCCCAATCCACAATTGGGTGCTGCACCACTACTTTCGCGCCTCATTGTCTTCCGGCGCCGGCAGTAACGCCGCGAGTCTGCCTGCGAACTCGATCAACGCTTCCGCCGTCATGTCACGCTGCGTGCTTAGCGCCACGTTGATTTCGCTGGCGTTCTCTTCGCCTGTGCGCTGGATGCCGGGCGTGTAGGTGTAGAGCACCGTCCCGGTTTCAAGGTCCGTCAGTGTCACCTGCCCGCCGGTGTACGCCGACGCCCGGCCCGCCTTTGCCGAGCTGTGTACCTCCAGCGTGCCGGACAGCTTCAGCTTGTACGGCTTCTCGGTGGTCGGTTTTTCCGTGCTCACCTTCAACCCGCGCAGGCCGCACCAGGTGGTCAGCTCGGTCACGAACTGCGGCTTGACGTCTTTGCCCGCGCCGGTGCCGGTCTCCTTGACGTCGAGCACGATCTCGCCGTTGTCGCGCGCCGGCAGCATGATCGACCAGTACCACGAAGGCATCTGGATACCTGTGCGGCGCCCCAGCACCTGGTCAACGTTCAGCGACGCGAACACCTGGCCGCTTTCGTCGCCGTTGGGCGCGACCTGCAACACTGTGCAGCGCGCCTCGCCGGCCGTGTTGAACACCTCGTCGCCGTTCAGCGCACCGCGCAGGTTGGGCGCGAACTGCCAGCGCAGCGGCACGCTTCCCGGCGCCTCGCCGCGAAAACGCGCGAACAGCACAAGCTCGGTCGACACGCCGCCGCGAATCTGTGCCTTGCTGCCTGAGCCTGACTGGTTGACACGCATCAGGCTGGGCAGTTCCCAAAGCCGCTGCGCGCCATACTCGGCTTCCGCGAACGCAGCCTGCTCAAGCTTGCCGTTGACGATCAGCCCCAGCGCCACCACGCGCGCGGCTTTCAGAAAGTACGCGCCTGAAAGCTCGATGCGCTTCTGCACCGTGCCGGCCATGGGCGGCTGAGGGGATTCGTTGAGTTCTTTGCGCGCGCGCGGCAGCAGACCCGCCGCCCACAACCGCAGATCGTCGCGGCGGATTGCACACAATACGACGTTGTCGAACCCGGTCGTGGCGTGGTCGCGCTTGACGCTTTCGCCCAGCTCAGACAGCGAAATCCACGCCGCCGGGCTGGTGATCATCTGCGCGAACTGGGTGTTGCGCAGCAGGTCCGCGTGCTGCTTCAGCGGCCAGGCGGTGATTTCGGTTTCCAGCCGCTCTTCGGCGTAGCGCAGCGCGTCACGCCCGCTGCGGGCCATGCCGACGGCAACAATGAACTCATCGGGTGGATAGTCCGGGTGTACGCCGGTCACCGCCCATTCGGGCAGCTTGACGTGGCGCATCGGCACACCGCCCCCCTTAGGCGGGGTCGTGCACCCTGTAACCAACAGCACCCACAAGACGAATAGGGCGGTTTTGGCGATGGTGTAGCGCGAGACCAGCGCCTTGGGCACCCACGCG
>CAZNBU010000511.1:0-2717 GCA_964571035.1 uncultured Planctomycetaceae bacterium
CGTCGTCGCCGCGCGTGTGCGCCGCCACGTATTGAAAGTGCTCGCGTGTAACCAACGTCGGGTTGGCGGACATGGCTCCTCCGTTACTCCACGATTCTGTCGTTCGTGATCAGGCAATCCGGTAGCGCCTTGCGCAGCCGCTCAATGGCTGCTTCGGACAGGTTGTCGTTGTGGATCGGCAGCTCGATCAGCTTCAGCGTTTTGGCTTTTGCCAGGGCCTCGAGGCTGCGCTCGGTCATTGTCGGCAGGTCGTGCATGCGCAGCTTTTCGAGCTGCGGCAGCGCAGCCAACGCGACGACGCCGTCGTCGCTGACTTCCGCGCAGAAGTTCAGGTTCACGTCGCGCAGCGTATTGAGCCCGCCCAAGGCTTTGGCTGTGCGGTCGGCGATTTGGATCGATTGCTCGAAGTCCACTCGCTCCAGCGGCAACCCACCCAGGTGCTCGGCGAGTCCGTCGCCGACCGCTGGGCAGCGCACGATCGCCAGCCGCTTGAGGTTGCGCATGTTGCGCAGTACGGCAAACCCGTCGTGGGTCACGCGGGGCATGCCGACGATCATGAAGACTTCGAGCGCTTGGAGGTCAGCGAGTTTGGCAAGCCCGGCGTCGGTGACCTGCTGGCAGTTCAGCCACAGGCGCTTGAGCGTTGTGCGCTCGCCGACGCGAGCCATGCCGGCATCGCTGACGTCGCTCAGGTTGAGCTGTAGCTCCTCAAGCTCGGTGAAGCGCGGCAGCTCTTCCAGCGCGTCGTCATCCAGGTTGCGCGTGACGAGCAGCGTTTCGGAATCGCTGACTTTGGCAAGATCGTCGCGGGACGCGATCTCATCCGGCGCCCGGTTCATCATCCAGAACACCAGAATCACCGGCGCGGCAATCAGAACCGCCAGCCCCAACAGCAACAGCCGATCCGCGGCAACCTTGGCAACCGTCTTGCGCTCCATACCCCGGACGATAGCCAACAAACCGCAAGCGGGCCACACCGGCATAGGCGAGGCTACGGACCGGTCCGCGCCCCGCCGCCATCAATGCCGCTATAAGCGACAGCATCAACCCAAGCCAGGGATCGCTGCGCGGTGTCAGGAAGATCTCGCGGTACACTCGCTCGTTCAGAGGCTCAAGCGTGCCGCCAACTTGCCCATCGGCGAACCACTGATGGATGCGGGTGTGGAGCGTGAACTCGTTGCGAACGGTGTCGCCCGCAAGCGTCTCCGCAAACTTCGACGCCATGTCGGCGAGGCTCTGGTCTGTCGCCGAAAGCAGCGAGACGAGGCGCGCCTCGCCGCCACGAGACTTGCTCATCGCAAGGCGTGCAGCCTTCTCCGCGGCAAAGGGGTTTGCGGCATTGGCGATACGTTCAATCTCGGCGCGGGTAAGGTTCCTTTTTGCGTACTCCGGAAGTTCGCGGGACATCAGAACCAGCGCCCGTGTGTCAAGCGTGGCCGCCTCCGTGTAGCTGAACGCGATGCGCCTCCACATCGCTTCCGTGGTCGCGTTCTCAAGCACCGCGCGGTCGTAGCGTGTAAGGGTCGTTACCAATGGAAGTTCAATGCCTAGCTTTGATTCAGTGATGATGATGGCCTGTACAGCAGTGACCCCGCCGACACGTTTGATGAACTCCGCTTCGGGAGTCGAGAACCGCACCTCACCCCTACTCGCATCGGGAAACGCGTTGTCGGACGCCGATTTCCCGTCATTGGTCAGCAACTCAATGGGATCACGCGCCTCATAATTTGCCTGCGTGGCTCGAGTATTGAACTCCCGTTCGAGATCGGCGACGCGTGTCCGGTGGTAGACCCGCAGCAGGGCGTCGCGTTCGGCGTCCGGTTTGTTTGCGAGTTCGCGGTGAAGCATGTAAGAGCGAGCAAGCAACACGGTGAACTCATACGGTGCATACAGGCCCGGGATGGCGTCCAGTGGCCGCCCCTGGGTATCCAGCACGTAGTGCACGGCGTTGCCGGTGACGGTTCGTTCCATGGTGCGGCCGTCGCCGAAGTCGATCGTTACCTTTGGCACCGGGCGCTCAGAGGTCCACAGCAGCACGTAGCTGTCACGCAGAAAGTCGGAAAGTTCGCGGTTGGCGTACAACACGGTACGCATGTAGCGCCCGTTCGCTCAACAGAACTCATCATCAAGCCGACCAAGCAACCACAGGTTGAGCACAGGCTTGCCGGACTCGCTGGCGACCGCCAGCGCCCGCTCGCGGTCGGTGTACCAGTACAGACCGCTTGCCCACCCGTCGCGCTGACCGGCAACGCGGTCCACCGCGGCCAGAATGCGGTCGGAGGTGGCGCGGTCATAGTTGTCTGCGGAGGGTGCTTCGCCCAGGCGATACGCGCACTCGCTGCCGTAGATGTCGAACATGGCTTGCAACCCGGACGGCCCGAGCGCCCTCAGGTGCGTGGTGGCCGCGACGGCGCGTTGCGGATCGTCGGAGATCGCGCTTAGCGCCGCATCACGCTCGTCGGCAAACACGAACTCCGGCGCGTCGGTGGATGGCTGCTCCGGCATCTCGCCACCGGCTGTGCAGGCGCCGATTAAGATCAGAAGAAGGGGGACGAGACGGGAGTGCTTTGCCATGACAATCTCCTCAATGTCTGCCATGGATTGATACGCCGCAGGGGTGCGGTGCGTCGAGTCGATTGCGGTAACGGGTATGTAAATCAGGCGTGAGCCCGCCTTCGCTGAAGCTTCGGCGGACAAAGAACGGGCGGCCTGATGGC
>CAZNBU010000512.1:0-2715 GCA_964571035.1 uncultured Planctomycetaceae bacterium
GCGCGCCTCGCCGAACGTGCTGAAGAAGTACTCTGCAAGCCGCTTCTTGAAGTCGCCGTACCCCACCCCGCCTTTCTCGTACTGGGCGCGAATCTCGGCCAGTTCATTCGCGGGCGCGAACAGCTTCAGCAGGGCGAACACGTTGCACGCGTCCGGGTTCTTGGGCGCATCGACCGGCGTGCTGTCGGTCTTGATCGACATGATGCGCTTGCGCGTTTCCCTCTCCGGCCCGAACAGGTCAATCGTGTTGTTGTAGCTCTTGGACATCTTCTCGCCGTCAATGCCCATCACGACCGCTGTCTCGTCCAGGATGTGCGGGCTTGGCAGCTTGAGCACGCCGCCTTCGCCCGTCTGCGGGTCAAAGTCCTTGCAGAAGGTCTGGTTGAACTTCACCGCGATGTCGCGCGTGATTTCAAGGTGCTGCTTCTGATCCTTGCCGACCGGCACCAGGTCACTGTGGTAGATCAGGATGTCCGCAGCCATCAGCACCGGGTACGTAAACAACCCCGCGTCGGCGCTGATGCCCTTGGCCGTCTTGTCCTTGTAGCTGTGGGCGCGCTCCAGCAGGCCCATCGGCGTGACCGTGGCGAGGATCCACTGCAGCTCGCTGACTTCCGGCACGTCGCTTTGCTTGAACAGCGTTGCTTTGGCTGGGTCCAGCCCCAGCGCCAGAAAGTTCAATGCAACGTCGAAGCACAACTCGCGCATGCGCTGGGCATCGCGGATCGTGGTCAACGCGTGCAGGTCGGCGATGAAGTACAACCCGTGGCCCTTGTGCTGCAGCTCCACGAACTGGCGGATCGCCCCGAAGTAGTTGCCGATATGCAGCTTGCCCGAAGGTTGTACGCCGCTGAGAATTCTCATTGTTCTGTCCCAATGGATGGCCTGTTGTGGCTGGGACAACTAAACGACCCAGCCGTCCAAGTGCAACCGGCGGGCCTGAATACGCAATCAGCGTTGCCCGCGGTGATCAGCGGGCGGGCCATAGAAGGAAGGGCTTGAAACGATCTCGCGGTTTCATTTCTGTGTCCGCGCTAGAACGAATACTACCGGCCAAAAGTTGCATCGGATAGGATTCTGCCCATGGGCTACTTCATCGACACCACCCAAGGCCGCAAAGGACCCTACTCTGCCGACGTCATCGTGCAGGGCGTCAAGAACGGTACGCTGCAGCCCGACACACGCATTGTCGAAGAGGGCACGCACCGGCACCTGAAGGCGGGCCAGGTCGCGGCTGACACGAGCTCTGGCAACGACACCGCGCCGCTGGATTCCGGCGTAGCCGCGTCGCCCTACCAGGCGCCGCAGCGGCACCCGATTCGGCCGCCGGCACCACGCCCGCTGAGCCAGACGACACAGTACCCGCCCACGCCGACGGCCTACGCGCCGTACCCGCAGGCGCAATCGCCGCACCCGTACCCCGGCTACGCAGGCGTGCCGTACCACGGCAACCCCGTAGCGCCTCAGTATCAACCGTACGGGACCCAGCACCCGCAGTACGTCTACCCGATGGCGCGGCCGACCAGCGGATGGGCCATTGCATCGCTGATCTGCTCGCTGGTGACGTTTGCGGTCTGCCTGCCAACGTGGATCGTTGGGATCATCGGCGGGATCATCGCGCTCAAAGAGTGCGAGCCCAACGGCCCCAAGCAGGGCCGCGGCTTGGCGCTCGCGGGCCTGTGGACGGGCATCGGCATCGGGTTCTTCTACATCATCGGCGTGGTGTTCTGGATCGCCGCGGTGTCCGGCAGCCTGCGCGGGTTTTAGCCGAATTCCCGGAATAGTTCGACGTTGAACGATGTTCCCCGATCATGTGGGGCGGGTGCCCCTGTTCATGATCCGGGAGAGCAACATGCGAGCAGCCACGACACTCGTGCTGGCTGGGGCGTTTATCGCCCTGATGGTCACAGCCTGCAGCGACCCAACCGCAAACCTGACCGCCGCGAACACTGGCGAAGCCAAAGAGGTGACGAAAGCGGAGGGCAAGGAAGTCACGTTCAGCAACGAGAACAGCAAAATCGGGTTTCTCGGCGCCAAGGTCACCGGCAGCCACACGGGCGGATTCCACAAGTTCAATGGCAAGGTCGTGCTTGACGGCGACACCGTGAAGCAGGTGGAAGTCGAGATCGACATGAGCTCGGTCTGGACCGACGACCCGAAAGAACCCAACGAGAAGCTGACCGGCCACCTGAAGACAGACGACTTCTTCGACGTGCCGAATCACCCAACGTCGAAGTTTATCTCCACAGAGATCAAGGCCGCAGAGGGCGCCAACAAGTACAACGTCACCGGCAACTTGACCATGCGCGGCGTAACCAAGTCGATTGAGTTTCCGGCGACGATCACCGTGAACGACGGCAAGGTGACGACCAAGGCGGAGTTCAAGATCAACCGCCACGACTGGGAGGTCAGCTACAAGGGTATGGAAGACGACCTGATCAAGGACGACGTCGGGATGACGCTGGACATCAACGCTAACTAGTTGTCCGTGCGCTCTTCTTCTTCGCCGCGTTCGCGCGGCAGGCGGGCGCGGACTTCCGGTGCGAGGTCCTTGAAGAAAATCGGGATGTAGCGGGCAGGGTACAGGATACCCTGCCCGTTCTTGTATAGCCGCTTCACGATGGGGATGTGGTGCACCCCCACCTTGCCGATGTACATCAGCTCGAAGTCTTCCGGCGTCGTTTCCCAAAGCTGCCGCACCAGCTCATACCCGCT
>CAZNBU010000513.1:0-2702 GCA_964571035.1 uncultured Planctomycetaceae bacterium
TATTGCGCCCAAATGGGGGGTTTGTGGCAATTGTCGCCGCCAACTGGAAGATGAACCTGCGGCGTGGTGCGGCAGTTGAGTTGGCTTTGAAGCTGACGGCGGACGGGCGGAAGTGCTGGTTGTTCCCGTCGTTTCCGCTGCTGGTGGATGTCGCGCAAGCCATTGCAGGATCCGGCCTTGCGCTGGGCGCGCAGGACCTGTCGCCCGAGCCGGACGGCGCCTTCACCGGCGACGTCAGCGCCGAGCAGCTGGCCGACGCCGGGTGCACACTGGTGCTGATAGGCCACAGCGAGCGCCGGCACGGCCACGGCGAGCGCCACCCGCTGCTGCTGCGCAAGCTGAAGCGGGCGATTGAAGCCGGGCTTAGCCCGCTGTACTGCATCGGCGAAACGTTGCAGGAGCGTGAGGCGGGCCGCGCTGAAAGCGTAGTCAGCGAGCAGTTGGGCACGCTGGCCAAGCTGGATGAGCCCGAGCGCGCGAAGATCTGCGCCGTTGCCTATGAGCCCGTTTGGGCCATCGGCACCGGCGAAAACGCCACACCGCAGCAAGCCGATGAGATGCACGGCATGCTGCGCGAAGCCATGGGAAGGATGGCGCTGGACGCGGTGCCCCTGCTGTACGGCGGCAGCGTGAACGCGCAGAATGCAGGCGAGCTGCTTTCGCAACCCCACGTCGACGGCGTGCTGGTGGGCGGGGCAAGCCTTGAGTACGAGAGTCTAGCGGCCATCGACAACGCCGCCCGGGAGGTCTGAATGCTGGCACAAGCAAGCAGCGCGGTGAATCTACTTCTGGCTGTGCTGTTCATTATCAACTGCGTGGTGCTGATTGTGTTCGTGCTGTTCCGCCAGAGCGATTCGGGCGGCATCGGCGCGGCGTTCGGCGGCGGCGACGGCGGCGGCGCGTTCGGCACCAAGGGCCAGGCGGTCGTCGACAAGGTGCTGACGTTCATGGGCGCCACGTTCATTGTGCTTGCGCTGATCTTCAACATTGTCAGCACGCAGTCGCACCAGGCCGATACCACCGGCATCGAGGGCACCGACACCGAATCCGACGGAGGCGAATAAGTGCCGTTCGGCATGACCGGGTTCGGCCGGGGTGTCGCAGCCAGCGAGCAGGGCGCGATCACGGTCGAGTTGAAGTCGGTGAACAACCGCTTCCTCAAGGTGTCATCACGCCTGCCCGACGTTTTCAACGAGCTGGAATCGGAGATTGAAGCGCGCCTGCGCGGCAAGCTGGCCCGCGGCTCGGTGTACTGCAACATCGCCATGGAGCGGAAGCGCCGCGACGGCAACTTTCGCCTGAATGAAGAAGCGCTGCGCGACTGGCTGCCAAGGCTCGCCAAGCTCGCCGCGGAATTGAAAACCGAACCGCCGACACTGGCGCAGATGCTGAACATGGACGGCATCGTGCTGGAAGAGACGGAGAAGCTGCAGCCCGACGACGCGCTGAAGCAGGCGCTGTTCACCGCGCTGGACGAGGCGCTCGACGGTCTGGTCGAGATGCGCCGCCGCGAAGGCGACAGCCTGAAGAAAGACCTCGACGCGCGCGTGCAGAAGGTGGCGGGGCTGGCCAAGCAGGTGGAAGGGCGCGCGCCGCAGGTGGTCGCCGAGTACCGCGACAAGCTCAAGACGCGGATCGAGCGGCTGCTGGCCGACACCGGCGTGTCGCTTGAGCCCGAGGCGCTGGTGCGCGAGGTGGCCTTTTTCGCCGACAAGTGCGACGTCACCGAAGAGACCACGCGGCTGGAGCATCACTGCGAGCAGTTCCTGCAGGTGATCGCGGGCAAGGGCGAAGCGGGCCGGCGGCTGGATTTCATCGCGCAGGAGATGCTGCGCGAGACGAACACAATCGCGAGCAAGGCCAACGACGCCGAGCTCGCGGCGATCACGGTAGAGATGAAGTCCGAGATCGAGCGGGTCAAAGAGCAGGTGCAGAACCTGGAGTGAGGCGATTTTGGATTGCGGATTTTGGATTGCGGATTGAGGCTGCCCTCACCGCTTTGAATCCAAAATCCAAAATCGGAAATCCAAAATCAGGACGCGGGATGGCGGGTGGACCAGAACTTACCAGGACTCCTAGTCGTGCTCTCCGGCCCTTCCGGCGTCGGCAAGACTACCGTGGCCAACCGGCTGATTGAGCGCGGCGGGTACGTGCGCTCGGTCAGCGTAACCACGCGGGCGAAGCGCGAAGGAGAAGTGGACGGGCAGGACTACCGGTTCATCACGGTCGACGAGTTCAAGAGGCTTCGTGACGCGGGTGAGCTGGTTGAGCACGCCGAGGTGCACGGAAACTGGTACGGCACGCCCAAAGAGCCTGTGCGGCAGGCGCTGCGGGCGCACAAGGCGTTCCTGCTGGTGATCGACGTGAACGGCGGGTTCCAGGTGCGCGGGCGCGGGTTCAACTCGCTGCTCGTCTTCCTGGCGCCGCCCGACCAGAAAGAGCTGGCAAGAAGGCTGGCCAGCCGCGGCACCGAGGACGCACCCACCATGACGCTTCGCCTTGAGCGCGCGGCGATGGAGATGAAAAAGGCAGCCGAGATCTACAACCACATCGTGATCAACGAAGATCTCGACGCCTGTGTGGAAGAAGTGGATCGCCTGGTGCAGCAGGCCCAGTACGACCTGCAAAAGAAGAAGGATAGTGGCGAGCAGTTGTATCCCGGCTTGGACATGGAATAGTTGTCGGCCCGATTTTCGGGCGCA
>CAZNBU010000514.1:0-1841 GCA_964571035.1 uncultured Planctomycetaceae bacterium
CATCCTCGTCGGCGACGAAAAGGCCGTCCGGGCTGAGCTGGAGCCCTGCGGCGCGGCGCTAGCCAACATCAGCATCGTCCACTCCGACCAGATGATCGGCATGAACGAGCACCCTGTGGAGGCCCTGCGGGCCAAGAAGCGGGCCTCGCTGCCTATGGCGGTCCATTTGGTGCAGGAAGGCCACGCCGACGCGGTCATTTCCGCGGGCAACACCGGCGCGCTTGTCGCCGCCAGCACGCTGATGCTGCGCACCCTGCCGGGCGTGCGGCGCGCGGGCATTCTGACCACCGTGCCGACACTAAAGGGCCGCATCGCCATTATGGATGTCGGCGCCAACGTCAACGCCAAGCCGACTCACCTGATGCAGTACGCGGTGATGGCGGACATTTTCTACCGCAACGTGATCAGCGACAAGCAGGTTCACGTGGGGTTGCTAAGCGTAGGCAGCGAAGAAGGCAAGGGCAGCGTCCTGATTAAGGAGACACACACGCTGCTGCAACGTTGCGCGGTCGATTTTAAGGGCAACGTCGAGGGCCATGAAATCTTTGAAGGCGCGGTGGAAGTGGTGGTGTGCGACGGGCTTGTCGGCAACATCATGCTGAAGACCGCCGAAGGCTTGTCCGAGATCCTGGTCAAGATGTTCATGGGGCACGCGCAGAAGTTCGGGATCCATACGGACGAGCGGTTCCAGGGCGCGCTCAAGTCACTGGGCAAGGATATTGACTGGCGCGAAGTGGGCGGCGCCGCGTTGCTGGGCGTCAACGGCGTCGTGGTCATCGCGCACGGCCGTAGTGACGAGCGGGCCATCGCGTCAGGCATCCGGACGGCGGCTGGGTGCTGCGAACGCCAGGTGAACCAGAAGATTATTGAAGCGGTCGAGCGTGAAAGCAGCAAAGCCGGCGCAACCAACTAAGCCAAGCTGGGGAAATCAGTGAGCGATAACGCGAGTGCGGGCATCCTCAGCATCGGCGCTTACGTTCCTGAGCGGGTGGTGACCAACGACGACCTCGCGAAGGTCGTGGACACCAGCGACGAGTGGATTTTCCAGCGCACCGGCATCCGCGAGCGGCGCTTCGCGCGCGACGACCAGTATACCTCTGACATGGCCATTGAGGCGACCAAGCTCGCGCTTGCGCGCGCCGAGCTTGAGCCGACCGACATCAACTACGTGCTGCTGGCGACCGCCAGCGCCGACAACGTCTTCCCCAACACCGCCTGCTGGGTGCAGCGCGGCCTTGCGATGGGGGACGTGCCAAGCCTCGACATCAGTACCGCCTGCGCGGGATTTGTGTACGCGCTTGAGCTTGGCGCGTCGCTGGTGAACACCGACAGCTACAAGAATGTGCTTGTGATCGGCGCTGAGAAGTTGAGCGCGGTTACGAACTTCACCGACCGCTCCAGCTGCATCCTGTTCGCCGACGGCGCGGGCGCGGCTGTACTGACCAAGACGCCCGGCCGCGGCAGCATCCTGTGCGCGCGCAACGGCGCGCGCCACGACTACGAAGCGCTGAACATAGCGGCTGGCGGCTCGCGGCAGCCCGCGACGCACGAGACGGTGGAGAAGAACCTGCACACGATCTCGCTGAAGGGGCGTGCCGTATACAAGTTCGCGGTGCAGAAGTTCGTCGAGATGGCCGAGGAAGCGTGCGGGCGCGTCGGCATCAAGCCCGACGACGTGGCGCTGGTTGTGCCGCACCAGGCGAACGTGAACATCATCGAAAGCGCCATGGGCCGTGTCGGCATCGGCATGGACCGCGTGCTGATCAATATTGACCGCTACGGCAACACCAGCGCCGCCAGCATCCCCATCGCGCTGGACGAAGCGATGCAGGGAGGGCGCA
>CAZNBU010000514.1:1851-2691 GCA_964571035.1 uncultured Planctomycetaceae bacterium
CTGCTGGCGTTTGGCGGCGGGCTGAGCTGGGGCTATAACCTCATCCGATGGTAGCCAGTTGATTTTGGATTTTAGATTTTGGATTTTGGATTGATGGACGCGTGAGTCGTTCAATCCAAAATCGGAAATCCAAAATCTAAAATGGCGAAGACTGCACTTCTGTTTCCCGGCCAAGGCGCCCAGTACGTGGGCATGGGCAAAGACCTGTGTGAAGCGTACCCGCAGGCAGGCTCCGTATTCTCGCGCGCCGATGAGCTGCTTGGGTTTGAACTCAGCAAGATCTGCTTCGAGGGCCCGGAATCCGAGCTCAACCGTACCGACGTTTCGCAGCCGGCGATTCTCGTTAACTCATGGGCTGTAGTGGAGGTGCTGAAGGCATCCGGCAACGGCCGTGCGGTGCTGGAGCGCGGCGCTGTCGCGGCGGGGTTGTCGCTGGGTGAGTACTCCGCGCTGGCGGCTGCCGGCGCTGTGGCGTGGGAAGACGCCTGCATACTGGTGCGCGCCCGCGGCCGCTACATGCAGGAAGCCTGCGACAAACAGCCAAGCACGATGGCCAGCATCGTCGGGTTGGATGATGCTGCGCTTGAGAAGGCGGTCGAGCCTGCCCGCACCAAGGGCATCGTTGTGCTGGCCAACTACAACGCGCCGGGCCAGGTGGCGATCAGCGGCGACACTGAGGCGGTGCAGGAAGCCATGAAACTGGCCAAAGAAGCCGGTGCCAAGCTGACGGTGCAACTCAGCGTTGCGGGCGCATTCCACTCGCCGCTGATGGAACCCGCGCGGGAGCGGCTGGCAGCCGAGATCGAAGTCGTCTCGCGGCTCGAGCACCCGAACATTGTG
>CAZNBU010000515.1:0-2683 GCA_964571035.1 uncultured Planctomycetaceae bacterium
GGACCTGTTCGTCTTCTTCTATGACTGGCGGCGCAGCAACGTCGAAGCCGCCGTGCAACTGCACGAGTTCATTGAAACCATCCGCGGCGACCTCAACGCGCCCGACATGAAGTTCACGTTTCTGGCTGTGAGCAACGGGGGCATCGTCGCGCGCTACTACCTGCGCTACGGCGGCGTTGACCAGGTCAGCGACCGCGCGCTCAACGACCCGCTGCACCCGACAGGCGAAGGCGCGCGCAGTTGCTCGCGGCTGATCTGCCTGAGCACGCCGCACATGGGCACGATCGACGCCTTGCAGCTCATTCACGAGGGCTACGCGCCGAACCTGATTTCGCGCCACTACCCGCCCGCCACCATTTTCAGCTTCCCGGCGGCGTTCGAGCTGCTGCCCGAGCCCGGCGAAAAGGTGTTCGTCGGCGATGGCGGCGAGGCGCTCGACATCGACCTGTGGGACCCGCAGTCGTGGGAAACGCACGGGGTGTCCGTGTTCAACCCAAGCGAGCAGTCGCGCATGCGCCAGCGCATCGTCTACGAGATCCGCCCCGGCGAAGACCGGGACCAACTCTACGAGAAGGCGCTGGGTGACCAGCGGCGCTACCTGCGCACCGTGCTGACCCACGCCGCGCGGCTCAAGCGCGCTGTGCGCGGCCCGTGCGAGGTGCCGATGCAGGTGATTGTCGGCGTCAACACGCCCACACTCGCGCGCGTGGGCGCGGTCCAGGACGGCGACGACTGGGAGTTCTACTTCGGCCCGCGGCTTGGGTGGGGGCGCTACGACCCCATGACCGAAGCCATGTTCGCGCTGGGCGACGGCATCGTAACCCGCCGCTCGGGTCTGGGGCTGGCGCTGCCGGGCGCCGCTGCCGAGTTGCAGCAGCGCGGCGAGGAATTCCGCGCGTCGCTCGATAGCTGGACCTTCACGCCCATGACCCACCGCGAGATGTTCAGCGACACGATGCTGCGCCTAACCCTTGCCGAGATGCTGTCCCATCCATAGGCTCGCCCCGTAAGACGCCGCCACGGCGTCTGGTTTTCTGGGCGGACTCAACCCATGCCGACAACAGCCATCCTCGGCCTGCAATGGGGCGACGAGGGCAAGGGCAAACTTGTTGACTCCATCAGCGCCGAGCACGATTTCTGCGTGCGCTTCCAGGGCGGCGGCAACGCCGGCCACACGGTGTACCCGGCGGGCGCCAAGATCGTGCTGCATCACCTGCCGACGGGGGTGCTGCACAAGGACTGCATCAACGTCATGGCGCAGGGCATGGTGGCGGACCCGTTCAAGCTGCTGGAAGAAATCACTGAGGTCGAAGACCGCGGGTTCAAGCTTGCCGGGCGGCTCAAGATCAGCGATCGCTGCGCCGTCACCACGCCGATCCACCTGAGCCTTGATGCCGGGCGCGAATCCGGCGACGCAGCCACCAAAGTCGGCTCCACCAAGCGCGGCATCGGCCCGACCTACGCCGACCGCTACGACCGCATCGGCGTGCGCATGGCGGACCTGCTGGACGACGACGCGCTCAAGGACGCGCTGCACCGCGCGCTGTGCGTGCGCGGCACGCAGCTTGGCGGCACCGCACCGAGTGTCGAGCAGATGCTGGCGCCGCTGCGCCAAGCCGGCGAAAAGCTGCGCCCGTACATCTGCGACACCTCGCTGCTGCTGGCCGAGGCGGTGAAGGAGCAGCGCCGCATCCTGTTCGAGGGCGCGCAGGGCGCGATGCTCGACGTCTGCCAGGGGACGTACCCGTACGTCACCTCAAGCCACACCACCGCGGCAGGCATCGCAGCCGGTGTCGGCCTGCTGCTGCAACCGCAAACCGTGATCGGCGTGACCAAGGCGTACTGCACGCGCGTGGGCGACGGTCCGTTCCCCACCGAGTTGAACAACGCCATGGGCGACGAGCTGCGCAAGAAGGGCGGCGAGTTCGGCGCCACCACCGGCCGCCCGCGCCGCTGCGGATGGATCGACCTGTTCGCGCTGCGTTATGTCTGCAAGATCAGCGGCGTCACGCAGCTTGCCGTCACGAAGCTCGACGTGCTCTCCGGTTTGAAAGAAATCAACGTCGGCGTCGGGTACGAAGGGTGGAACGAGCCCGGCCTGCCCGCCGACATCCGCCGCTTTTCGGCGCTCAAGCCGGCCTGGAATTCGCTGCCCGGCTGGAGCGAGGACATCACGGCAATCCGCACCGCCGGGGAGCTGCCGGCGAATGCCCGCGCGTACCTGCGCTTTCTGGAGGAGTTCGTGGGGGTGCCGGTGGGCATCATCAGCGTGGGGCCTGAGCGCGACGCCTCGTTCCTCGCGGAGGGGGCGCCCAAGGGGTAGATGCAACGATTTGGCATTTTCCGGGATGGGACAACGCTGCCGCTGCGTCTATAATGGGGCTGCTCACCAGTGAGAGGTGACAGGAGTGAAGATGTCAGTAACCATCCGCAAACTAACGCTCAGCTTCCCGCAGAGGCTGGTGCGCGAGCCAATTCTGCACAACATCGCAACGCGGTTCGGCGTGTCGTTCAACATTTCGCGCGCGAACGTAACCGACGAGCAGGGATATCTCGAGATCAGCCTCGAAGGCGGCACCGAGTCGCTGGACCAGGCCATCGAGTACCTGCGCGGCCTGGGTGTACAGATCAACGAATCGTAGCGGCGCAACCCTCGCCGCATTGACGCCTAGGGGTGGCCGGT
>CAZNBU010000516.1:0-2675 GCA_964571035.1 uncultured Planctomycetaceae bacterium
ACAAAGATGATGGCGTTGCCTTCCAGACGGTAGATGAGCAGGAAGTCGCCGCCGATGTGACATTCGCGGTGGTCAGCCCAATCGCCTTTGAGCGGGTGGTCCAGCCATTCCGGGCCCAGCGGCGCATCGTTGCCAATGAGCAGCAGCATCGCCTCCTTAAGGCGCTTCAGGTCGTATCGGCCTGAGCGCGAGAGGCGCTCCCAGTCCTCGAGGAACGTCTTGGTGTAATCGCACGCACTGGGCGGCGCTGCCCGCTTACTGCTGGCGGGCTTTTTCGAGGTCATCGATCAGGGCGTCGGCGGAGTCGAATCGGGTGGTGCGCGCCTTGGCCATGGCGCGGGCTTCTTCCATCGCTGCGCGCGTCCGGGCGTTGGGCACCTTCAACTCCAGCGGGAACGCCTGGTCATCGACCACGCGCTTGAGCAGGATGCGAACAGCGTCTGATACGGACAGCCCCATTGCGGCCAGCGCCTCACTGGCTTGCGCCTTGATTTCTTCGTCCACTCGGACGTGCAGCATCGTGGAATGGGCCATGATCGAATCCTCCGTTTCCGCAATTATGTATCTCGATTGCGATACGATCAAGTAACCGCTGGCGGTGCTCTGGCGGCATTCGATGTCTGACTGGCGGCCTTGGTTGACGATGAACCGGCGCGCGTAAGTTGTTGATTTTGCTAGACCAACATCTGTACCTACCCGCAGGCCAAACGGAAAACAGAGATGGCTCTGGCCGAGAAAGTGGCCGATTTCGGGTGTTTTGGCTGATGGCCACCCGCAGCACAGGCGGCAGGACCCAACGGCAGCATCTCGGCCCAATTGGCCGCACTGCCGTCCCTGCCGATGGCAGACCTCTGGGCGCTGTGGGAACAGCACTTTCCACGGCGACCCAGCCACCGCAACCGCAATTACGTCGAATCGCGTCTGGCCTACCGCATCCAGGAGCTGGCCTATGGCGCAATGCCCACCAACATCCGCAAGATGCTGGTCGAGGCCGGGGCCAAGCATTCCAAGATCAAGTCAGCTGCGGGGCGCAACGCGCAGACCCTGCTGATGCCCGGCACCACACTGATCCGGGAATGGGATGAGCGCCAGCATCGTGTGACGGTCACGCCAGATGGTCTGTACGAACTCAACGGGCAGGTGTTCAAGAGCCTGTCGGCGGCGGCGCGCCACATCACAGGCACGCAGTGGAACGGGCCGAAGTTCTTTGGTCTGCGCGATGGCAAGGGGGCTGCTCAATGAACGCGCCCTTGCTCGTGCCGCCCAAACGGTGCGCGGTGTATTGCCGTGTTTCCAGCGACGAACGGCTGGACCAGTCCTTCAACTCCATCGACGCGCAGAAGGAAGCCGGGCACGCTTTCATCAAGAGCCAGAGCCACGAGGGCTGGATCGCCGTGGCCGATGATTACGACGATGGCGGTTTCTCCGGCGGCAACATGGATCGACCCGCACTGCGCCGCCTGATGGCAGACATCCAGATGGGCAAGGTCGACATCGTGGTCGTTTACAAAATCGACCGGCTATCCCGCTCGCTGGCGGATTTCGCGCGAATGGTGGATGTGTTTGACCGCCATCGCGTCAGCTTCAGCGCCGTCACCCAGCAGATCAACTCGGCCACTTCGATGGGGCGGTTGATGCTCAACGTGCTGCTGTCGTTTGCGCAGTTCGAGCGGGAAGTGACGGGCGAGCGCATCCGCGACAAGATCGCCGCCAGCAAGGCCAAGGGCATGTGGATGGGTGGGCCGTTGCCGCTGGGGTACGACGTGCGCGACCGACTGCTGGTGATCAATGAAACTGAGGCTGCTTTGGTGCGCCGCATCTTCGATGACTTCGTAACAGTGCGCTCGGCCACGCTGATGGCCAAGGCCTACGGCGCGCAAGGCGTGGTCACCAAGGGCGGCAAACCCTTCACCAAGCAGACCCTCTACAAGATGCTGCACAACCGGATGTACCTGGGCGAGATCGTCCACAAAGGGCAAAGCTTGCCGATGCGGAATCTTGCCAGTCTGTGGCAGGAGCTGTTTCCAGCGGAGCAGTGCCGACTGGCGCAATTGCTGATCGATCGCGTGGTGATTGCCGACAGCGGGTTGGAAATCATCTGGCGCGATCAGGGCTGGCAGGAACTGGCTGGAGAGTTGCTGCCCGGCACCATCGGTGCGGAATTGCAGGAGATGGAGGAAACCGTATGAAGCCCAAAGTGCAGCCACTGGGCGCAGCCATCGCCCGCGAACGCCGGGATGGCGGGCAGGTGAAACTGTCCACCTTCATCCCGCTGAAGATCAGGAAGCGAGGCGGCAGCAAGGTGGTGGTGCGGCCGGACGGCCAGCTCGACGCGCCGGGCAAAGTGGTCACCCAAATCGACCAGCCCCTGCTGGTGGCACTGACGCGGGCTTTCTACTGGCAGCAACTGCTCGACGACGGCGTGGTGGGCAGTGGCAGCGACATCGCCCAGCGCGAAGGCCTGCACCACTCGACGGTCAACGAACTGCTGCGGCTGACACTGCTTCAGCCTGCCATCATCCAGGCCATCTTGGCTGGCCAACAGCCCCGGTGCATGAGCCTGCTGTGGTTCCAGCGCAATCCGCTGCCGACCGACTGGGTGGCACAGCGGGCGGTGGTGGCGGGGTTTGATGCCTGACCGGGTTACGAGCCCTCGATCACCCGTGCCACATCAC
>CAZNBU010000517.1:0-2671 GCA_964571035.1 uncultured Planctomycetaceae bacterium
CCGTCATTCACGCGGAAGCGTAGTCCAAGTGCGGCAAGCGAGGAGTTGTAGAGCACAGTCGGGATGTTGCCGCCGCTTGTGATCGCAGTGCCGTTCGTCGGGGCTGTGGAGTTGTAGAAGGCGGTAATCACCGGCGCAGTGTTGGAAAGCCCCTGCGCGGTGAAGCCGTACACCGGGTCCTGTGGGTCATTGGTGTTGATGGTGACCGAGAAGCTGAAGTTCGGGCCGTTGGTGGGGGTGAAGTTCACGTTGAACGTGGTGTTGTTGCCCACACCCACGGTGGAGGTGACGGGCGCGCCCGCGCTTACTGCCGAGCAGTTGCTGACCGCGGTCGCGGTGATGCTGGAGATGTTCAGCGGCTGGCCGCCGTTGGCGTTCGAAATCGTGAACGAAACCGAAGCCGCGGTGTTCAGCGGATACACCGTCGTGCCCAGGTTGACGGGCGGTGTGGGGGCGTTCGGAACCGGCGTCGCGCCGTAAAGCACGTCAATGTCCGGGCCGACAAGGCCGGTCACGGTAAAGTTGTACGGGTTCCGCCCTTCGTCGTTGTTGGCGATGCTCAACGTGAGGCTGAACGGCCCGCCTGCCGTCGGGTCGATGTTCACCACGAACGTGGTTGTGCCGGTCGGGGCGATCGTGCTGAGCGAAGGCTGTGACTGGACAATGGTGGTAGCGTCCATGTTCGAAATCAGCGTGATGGCGACGCGCGGCGTTCCGGTCAGCGTAAGCGGCAACGCGCCGTTGTTGCGAATCGTGAACGTCACGGTGCTACCGGTGGTGCTGAACACGCCAACGTCGTGCGATCCGCCGTCCGGAATGGACGTTGTGCCCTGTTGGACAACCATGATCGGTCCGGCTTCGTCGGCGCCGATGTCCTGCAGGCCGGCCAGTCGCGGCTGACCGTCAATGTCAACGAGCACGGTGGAGGTCTGCCCGACCGGGTTGACCGCGGGGGAACCTGCAGCCAGGTGCAGGTCGATCGGAGCCGTGGTGCTGAGAAGCAGCGGGTCGTTGCTGGTCCCATTTGGGTCGCGCCCCGTGCCTTGCCACAACCCGAAGTTGGCGAGTATTGCCTGGTTGCTGGTGGCCGACGCAAACAGACAGTTGAAGTTGGTGTTGGCAATGGACGGCGAGTTCACAATGTTGTTGATGAACGCCGCGGGGATGGTTGCGTTCGTGGATACGATGATGTTGTTGTTCAAGTCGTGAAGCGGGTACGCGGTGCTGCTCGAGTACAAGTAAAGTCCGCCGGTGCTTGCTACGGCTGACGTGTGCAACACGGTGTTGTGGCGCACCGTTGACGAGTAAACGCCAGGGTTGCGCACGGTGATGCATCCGTTTGTGAGCGTCTGCAACTGTGGCGAGGTAGCCAGCGACGCCGTAAGGCAGCTCCACACAAAGTTGTTTTCCACGAGGAAGTTGTTGGCGTACCCACCGTTCAGGCCCATGTGCGCAATGCCGGGGCCGTTGGGAATGTCGTGAACGATACAACGGCGGATGGTGATGTCGGTGTTGTTGAGCCAGAACGGAGAAATGGAGTTCCCCTGTGCCATGATGCCGAAGTGAGGCCCGCCGAACACGCGAATGCCCTCGACGGTCACGTAGGAATGGTTGATCGCCAGTCCACCGCGCCCCGACTGCACTGTTGTCGCGGCACTTCCAACCAGCACGGCGCCCGTGGCATTGCCCTCAACCGCGGGTGTCTGGCCTGGCGCTGCGCGCAGCGTGATATGGTTTCGGGCCGATACGCCCCGGATCACGATGGGCACTGAAACGGTCGCGACGTTGCTGTCATTGCCCAGGCTGTACGAGGGTGTCGACGTGTAGGTTGCGCTGTCCGTGATCTCGAGAATCACCGGGCCGCATACCCCCATGGTTTCAATGGCGTCAAAGGCCGTGCCGATATCGTTGAAATTGCCCGAAGTCTGGTTGATCGTGTACGTGCCAGCCATCCGCACCGGCTGAAGGCCCGTGCCGAACGGGAACGCCGTCAGGTGGGTCGGGCCGCCGCTCCAGTTCATGCTGCCGCCGCCGGTGATCTCAAGCCCGAAGGTGTCTGCGAGCGCCAATGGGCTCGCGGTTGTGGCGGTAACCAGCAGGCGCACCGGCGTACCGGGCGAAACCGACACGGCAGGGACCACGCTGAGGGTGGTAGCGCCGCCCGTCAGCGTGCCGGTGCCGAGTTGTGTGTCGCCGCCGTCAAAGAGGCCGTTGTCATTGACGTCGCGAATCAGCTTGATGCTTGTGATCGAGGCGTCAGCCACTGTGCTGCCGGACACCTTGTTCAGGGTGATGGAACTAAGCGAGCTGGTACCGCCGTGGAGGTGGGCCTGGAAGTCCATGACCACGTGGTCCGTCATCGACTGCTTGATGCCGGTCGCGGTTGCGCGGGTTAGCGCTACTCCGCTCGGGGCTGGAACCCACAGGAAGTCCATCCCGAAGTTGCCGAACAACGTTGATGTAGCCGCCACCGTCTGGGGCGGGACGAGGGTGGTGTAAACCGCATTTCTGCTCTGCTGCGACCACACACTGAACCCGGTGCCGGTGCGGCTGGCGAACTCGAAGTCCACGGTCAGTCCCTGCTTGCCGTTGTAGACGAATGGAGTTGTGAACACGAACCCGTACAGGTTGCCCCCGGCCAGGCTGGGCGTGGTTGTTGGAACGAAGCTCG
>CAZNBU010000518.1:0-2669 GCA_964571035.1 uncultured Planctomycetaceae bacterium
GCCCATCACCGCCTGCTTGACCGCTTCACGGATCTGGTCGCGTACTCGCTTGAGGTAGCGGCTTACGCTGGCTTCGCTTACGCCGAGCTTGTCCGCGATCTCTTTGCCTTGCGCGCCGTCGGACAGGCGCAGGCGATAGCACTCGAACTCGGTGAAGTCGGCTGACTTTTCAACTTCCTTTAGCGCACGATACACCTTGGCGCGGAAGACAGCGGCTTCGAACTCGGCGTCGGGCGGCGCGGTGGTGCTGACTTCGTACAGCGTGTCGTCGAGGCTCATGGGCCGCGTGCCGCCGCCGCGTTTCTGCGCGTTGCGCGAGGTCAGCTCACTGTACACCACGTGCTTGGCAATCGCGTAAAGCCACGTCGAAAACTTCACGCCGCGCTTGGGATCGAACTTGCCAATCTCTTGGTACACGCGCGCGAGCGTCTCCTGGCTGACGTCCTTGATCGTCTCCTGCCCAAAGAACCGCGCGGCAATGCTGCCGATCATGCGCTCAATGCTGGGGCCGAACACGTCCCACATCTCGTACCAAGCCGCGGCATCAGCGCGTTTGAGTCGTCCCAGCAGGTCGGTGTTTATGGAAATCACGGCGTGCCCCCCTGTGGGGTGTTGTTGGGAGTTGTGGCGGAGCGATTTCGGGCAAATTTGGGTTTTAGATTTTGGATTTTGGATTGGTGCTCGCGCACCTGGCGCGAGGGCCGTTCGGGAATTGCCGTCAGCATGTTCGTCATAGGGGAGATCATGCGGCTGTATGCATGCGGTTGCGACTACAAAAGTTGCCGCAACGTGGAATCGGGGACCGACAGGATTGTCGGTCCCACCCGGCATCCAAGCCGAGTGCCGTTCAATCCAAAACCCGAAATCGAAAATCCAAAGTCGCTATGTGTTTGAACTGACGGCAAGAGTGCGACTGGCTCCCGCCCGCCTGTCCCACCATTCGCGCAGTGGCTTGGCGGCCCACCAGGCGAAGAAAGCCAGCGCGTGGCCCGCGATGATGTCGGGGATGTAGTGGTACCCACCGTAGAACGTGGCGATGTACACACCGATCGCGACCGGCAGGTAGACCCAGAACATCGGCTTGATGCCCTTCCATGCGGCGATCAGGAACAGAGTGGTCCACGCCGTGTGCAGGCTGGGAAAGCAGTCGCGGTTGTAGCCTTTCACGTTGTCCATGAACGCCATGGCGCCTGAGTCAGCACTCAGCCAGCGGCCCTCGAACACGTACTTCGGCCCGACAACCGGCACCAGAACATACCCCACGTAGGCAAGCGCACCCGCAATCACCAACGCGCCGATGAATCGGTTGTAGACGGTGCGCCGGCCCAGAAACCACAACGCCAGCGCCAGCGCGGGCGCCGCGTAGACATAGCTGATGTAGCAGGCCTCGTGAATCTCGATCTGCGTCAAACCGAACCACCCGATGAAATCGGTGATCCACGGCTGGTGCATAAAGCGGTGCACCAACGCCGCGCTAAGGTCGCCCAGCACCGCGATGTCGAAGTTCGCCATCTGCACGTCGTACAGCGTGTCGCCGCGCAGCGCGGGGACAAGCCGCTTGTTCATCTCGTACACGCCCATGCATGCCAGAAACGGGATGTACGCGCGCAGGCCCCCCGCGAACCATGCCATCGTCGCGCGGGTGCGTGCGGCGGGGCCGACGGCTTCGCCCCACACGCCGTGCATCAACTGGCGCGCGCGGCCTCTCCCAGCCAGCGGCAGCATGCCGATCACCAGCAGGAAACCGGTGCCGACGGCGCACCACAGCAGAAACATCCAGAAGGTGCCGCGGCCGTGGAAGTTGTACAGGAACCCACCGAACAAGTCTTCAAAGGATTGTTCGCGATTCAAAAGCAGGAAGACGGCAACGAAACAGGCCAGCAGGCCGCCGATGATCGCCTCTTCAAACCGGAAAACCCGAAACAACCAGCGCCAGCGACCCGTGCGCGCGTTGCGTGCGCGGATCTGCTCGATCTCGCGAAGCTCCATCGGCTTCACAGACGGGTTGGCCCCGGTGGGGGCGTCGGCGATTGTGTGCGCTTCCGGCATGTTGATTGAAGCCGCCCGGCTTCACGTGTTCCTGCGTTATTCTTTGTGTGATCTTTGCAATTGGCAAGTAGGCGCGGGCGCGCTGGGGCATTCTTAACACGGCGCGGCGCTACTCGTGGCGCAGCGCGTCGATTGGTTGCAGCAGCGAAGCTCGGATGGCGGGGTAGAGACTCGCAAGAAACCCGATCGCGAACGCAAGCGCCAGCGCATGCAGGCTTCGCTCGACGTTCAGCGCGCCGCCGATGGCGTCCAGGGCGAACCACTTGCGGGCGATCTGCACGGCACCGTACCCGATCGCCACGCCGGCTGCGCCGCCGATTACCGAAAGGAAAAGGCCCTCCAGCATCACGCTGGAGAGCACGCGTATGCGGCTCCACCCGACCGCCAGCAGCAGCCCGATCTCGCGCGTGCGTTCGTAGACCGACAGCGTCATGGTGTTGAGAATGCCAACCGCGCCGGCCAGCGCGGCGATCAGGCTGATGACGAGGCCGAATTTTTCGAACAGCTGGACCTCTTTATGACGCTGCAGAATGTCTTCACTGCGCATCGCGCGTAACTCGTCGATTTCCATGTTGATGGTGTCGCGAACGTTGTTTACGAGCGCGGAGTGAAGGTCTTCA
>CAZNBU010000519.1:0-2660 GCA_964571035.1 uncultured Planctomycetaceae bacterium
GCCACGGCGCAGGGGCATCCCCTGACACTGGAATGGACGGGCACTGCGGATGCCTCCAACCCGCCGGGAACCTACCCCTGGGTTGTCACGATTGCGGATGGGGGGATTGGCACCCCAGTCCAATTTGACGTCAGCATCACGATCAACGATCTGCCGCCGCAACACGCGATCCAGAATGCAGCCAGCGGCAACGGAAGCCCGGCAACACCCTACTTCACCACGTTCACGCAGGGCGACACCGGCGCGGTCAGCGTGGACCTCGCTACCGTGACCGATCCGAACACTTCTCAGCCGTTGAGCCTGGGCAGCATCACTCCCGGCGGCTCCAACCCCGCCGGAGGCGCGGGAATCGGCTTGAGCCTTGCGGGTGGCCTGCTGACCGCCACACCCGGCGGGACGCTTTCGGACGGTGACCGGGGAACGCACACGTTTGACGTCGAAGTCACCGACGGCACCAACACGGTGACGATTGCCGTTGAGATTGAAGTGCTCGGAATTCCTCCGAGCTTCACCAGCGTGCCGGTCACCACCGCTGTCCCCGGCAGCCTGTACCTCTACACGGCGGTCGCGAGCGGGAACCCGGCGGCGACGCTGGCGGTTACCAGCACACTGCCCGGGTGGCTGACCTTCAACCCAGCGACGGGCGAGTTGTCCGGCACGCCGACGAACAGCGATGCCAAGACCACGGTCAACGTCACACTGACCGCCACCAACGGCGTGTCACCGGCAGCGACCCAGACGTTCATGATCCAGGTCGACCGCTCACCGGACGCCCAGAAGAGCGACAACAACGGCGGCAGCGGTTGCGTCGCGGAAACGAGCAGCAACGCGTACTGGCTGACCGGTTTGTTGGGGGTCTTGGCCCTGCTGGTGGTGGGTGTCGCACGCCGTCGCCGCCTCGGCGACCGTGCCTGAGACTAGTTGCACAGGGAGTCATGCCGGGTGCCGGACCCCACGCCGGCCCCGGCACCTCCCAAATCGCCTCTTAGCCCCCCTCAGAAACCGTGCCTACAACGAGAGTTTCACGCTTGACGCGCCCCCGCGCTTCGATAACCTTCGTGCTACCCCCCGTTTCGTGGACCCCTGGTTCCCCTGGTGATCCGTACAACGCCCCTGCGTTGCTGCGACACCTAGGCGAGGACTGCGTTACATGAGAGCCACAGTGCGAAACCTGCGATTCCTGCCGGTGCTGCCGCTTGTCGCCTTTCTAGGCACAGCCTGCAGCGTGATGCCCTTTTCGGGCAGCTCCAACAACGACTCAGGCAATTCCGGATGGGTCGCCGCGGAGACTGACAACAATGCCAAAGCTACCGAGGCGCCGGAGGCTTACAAAGCCGAAGGCCCCGGTGCGCCGGGCAACCTGCGCGATAACCCGGGCGGTGAACGCTCCGGCACCGCGGGCATGGCCGACGCCGCTAAAGCGATCGAGCCTGCAGCCGAAGGCGCGCAGGTCAACAAGGACGACCCGGATGCACGCGCGTCGTTTGACAGCGACCGCCGCCGCGACGTCGAGTTCCGCTGGCTGCGCGAGCGAGCGATGATCAGCAAGCAGGCCGGCGACCTGAACGAAGCCGAGAGCTACCTGCTGCGCGCGCTTGACCTCAAGCCCGAAGGCGGCCCCGAGGTCAAGGAAGTCAACGGCATGCTGGACGAAGTGCGCGGGTTGCTGAGCAAGGGCGAAGTCATCGTCCCGCGCGCAGCCAACCTGCCCGCGGCGGCCCAGCAGGAGTACGAGATCGAGGCGGACCGCACCTACCGCGAAGCCAAGCAGCTTGAAGCTTCCGGCCGGTGGACCGAGGCGATCGACGCGTGGGAGCGCCTGCTGCGCATCATCCGCTTCGCCCCGTACGGCGCCGAGCTTTCGCGCAACTACCAGGCGCTGGCTGAGACCGGGCTGAGCAACGCCCGCACCGAGGTCGCCAAGCAGCGCCAGCGTCTTGAGCAGGAAGCGCAGATGCGCGAGCTGAAGCTGAACGACCTGCGCTCGCGCGTAGAGGAAGAACGCCGTAAGGAAGAAATCGTCGAGTTGTGGCGCCAGGCGGTCTACAACGTCGAGCTGCGTCGCTTCCAGACCGCCGAGCAGATTGTCGACCACATCCTGTACCTCGACCCGAACTTCCGCATGGCGGAAGACCTCAAGCGCGACATCGCGGACCGCCGCCTGATCCAGATGAACCGCGAAACGTTCGAAAGCCGCATGGCCGGGTTGCAAAACGGCCTGCGCGAGCTTCGCGAGGCGATGGTTACGCAGATCGACACCATCAAGTACCCGACGGGTCTGCTGGCGGAGCGCATTCGCGCCCGCAAGGCGCGCGCGCAGGACGCCGTGCAGCTCAACCCGGAGATCCAGAAGACCGAGAACATCCTTGCTACGCGCGTGATCCCGGTGCAGTACGATGAAGTTCCGCTGCGCGAGGTGATCGCCGACATTCGCCGCAAGGCCAACGTAAGGCTGCACCTGTCACCCGAGGCGCTGTCAAGCAACGGCGATGATCCGGTGACGATCAGCCTTGACGACATTCCGATCGGCAGCGCGCTGAACATCATCCTGGCGGACCTTGAGCTTCAAACCCGCTACAAGTACGACGTGCTGTTCGTCGTGACGCAGGACGAAGAAGCCGACCCGGGCAGCGTGGTCACCCGCGTGCACGACGTGCGCG
>CAZNBU010000520.1:0-2655 GCA_964571035.1 uncultured Planctomycetaceae bacterium
CCTGAGGGTTGACCTTGCTCGGGTCGCCGCCCATGCGCTTCATGGCTGAGCGCATAGCCGCAAGGTCCACCACCGCGGGCACGCCCGTAAAATCCTGCAACACGACGCGGCCGGGCATGAAATTGATTTCGTTGTCGCCGACACTCTTGGCGTTGTAGGCCGCCAGCGCGTTCACCTGGTCTTCGGTGATCGCGTTGTCGTCCAGGTTGCGCAACGCGGCTTCAAGCAGGATCTTGATGCTGTAAGGAAGGTTCTCGACGCCGTCGAGTGAGTCCAGCCGATAGATGGTCTTGCGTCCCAGCGGGGTGTCGATTTCGGCGCGAGCTTTGTCTCGGATGGTCATGTTGGGCCTCTACCGTTTGCTACACGCGGAAGTGGTGGGGGGCAAGGGCTGGTTCGGCGTTCGAGGTGCGATGTTCGGTGCTGTTAAGACACCGGCAACGCGCAAAGCAGTTCAACACCGAACCCCAAACAACGAACACCGAACCGGCACTTGCACATTTGCACATTGCATACAATTGGGGTTTTGACCGTAAGTGCTTTGTGTGGTTGCACTTGCGCCGAGCATTTCGGCGTGATACTTGTGAGTGTCTATGAACAACGCGATCGACAGCTTTGAGCGCATTGCCATTGAGTTTGAAGTAAACGTTTACACACTCGGCCGCCGGCTTTACCCGCCCAGCGCGCGCATTCTCGACCCGCTGGCCACCAGCCTCAGCCTGCTAAGCCGCCACGGTGAGGCGCTGGATGTGCTGAACGACCTGCTGGCGCTGGAGCCCCGCAACGCCCGCTTTCTGTACAACCGCGCCTGCGCGCTGAGCTGCCTCGGCCACGAAAACGAAGCGGTAGCGGAGCTTGGCAACGCCGTGCGCTGGGGGTTCGACGATTTCGACTACCTGCTGCGCGACAACGACCTCGCGCCGCTGCGCCAGCGCCCCGAGTTCAACGAGTACCGCCGCCGCGCCCGAGTACAACGCACCCGACCAACCGTCCGCGCGAAGTAGCCTTTCCACAAACCATACAACGGCGGCTATGCGCTTCCCCTTGGGTTGCAGGCTTATATCTTCGCGGGCTGCCTGCACCGGGAAGCTGCTATGCTTTACAAGATCCGCCTTGTTCCCAAGCTTGGGCCGCAAAGCCCCGAGTCGTTGCGCGCCGCGCGGCGGCTGGGCGACGCCGGCGTGAACGCCGAGGGCATCACCCTGCACCGGCTGTTCCTGATTCAGGGCGATATCCCGCTGGCGATGGCGGGCCGCATTGCCGATCACCTGCTGCGCGACCCCGTGCTCGAAACCGCCGAGGTCTTTGAAGGCAACGAAATGGAGCCGCATTCGTCGCGGCTGTTTCACGTCATGCGCCGCACCGGCGTGATGGACCCCGTGGAGCAATCGCTGATGCGCGCGCTGCGCGATTTCGGCGCCAAGCCCACAGCCGTCAAGACCGCCGACCAGTACCTGTTCGCGGCCAAGCCCAGCGCGCAGGACCTGTCGAAGGCCGCGGCTGCGCTCAGCAACATCGTGGTGGACGAATGCCGCCACGGCTCGCTGGCCATGGACGCGCTGCCGCAGGGCACGCCATACGTCTTCCGGCGCGTCGAGGTGCCGGTGCGCAGCCTCAGCGACGAGAACCTGCGCGCGACCGAGCGGCAGCACCGCCTTGCGCTGAACATGCAGGAGATGAAGGCGGTCAAGGCCTACTTCATTGAGCAGACGCGCGAGCCCACGGACGTCGAATTGCAGACCATCGCCCAGACGTGGTCGGAACACTGCAAGCACAAGACGCTCACCGGCCCGCTGCGCTACCGCGAGCACGGCCCCGAGGGCGAAGACCGCGTCAACGTCGACAGCCTGTTTGAACTCGGCGACATGCCGCAGCACGGGCGTGTGGACAACCTGCTCAAAGCCACCATCAAGGCGGCAACCGACGAGCTGGACAAGCCGTGGTGCCTGAGCGTCTTCGAAGACAACGCGGGCGTGATCGACTTCGACCAGTACGACGCCATCTGCTTCAAGGTGGAAACCCACAACCACCCCAGCGCGATCGAGCCGTACGGCGGCGCCGGCACGGGAATCGGCGGCGTGATCCGCGACATTCTGGGCACGGGACTGGGCGCCAGGCCGGTCATGAACACCGACGTGTTCTGCTTCGGCATCCCGGACATGGCGCCTGACAGCGTGCCGGCGGGCGCGATGCACCCGCGCAAGATCATGCGCGGCGTGGTCAGCGGCGTGCGCGACTACGGCAACCGCATGGGCATTCCGACAACCAACGGCAGCGTGCACTTCGACACGCGCTACACCGGCAACCCGCTGGTGTACGCGGGGTGCGTGGGCATCCTGCCGCGCAACAAAATCATGAAGGCGGCGCAGGAGGGGGACCACATCCTCGTTGTCGGCGGCCGCACCGGGCGCGACGGCATCGGCGGCGCGACCTTCAGCAGCGAGGAACTCACCAGCAAAAGCGAAGTCGTCTCCAGCGGCGCGGTGCAGATCGGCAACGCGATCCAGGAGCAGATGGTGCAGGAGGCGCTGCTGCGTGCCCGCGACGAGGGGCTGTATCACGCGGTAACCGACTGCGGCGCGGGCGGGCTTTCCTCCGCCGTGGGGGAAATGGGCGAGAAGCTGGGCGCCGAAGTCGAGCTGTCCAAAGTGCCGC
>CAZNBU010000521.1:0-2652 GCA_964571035.1 uncultured Planctomycetaceae bacterium
TGCGCCACCGGGTACTCGCCGTGATACCCGGAGCCCACACCGGGCAACACGCCAACGTCCAGATCGATCTCTCGCCCGAAACTCGCGACGCCGCCCGGGAACCCGTACGTGTTCAGGTATGTGTCCGTGCCGAGCAGCGCGCACCCGACCGCCATGCCCATCCCGGCGTTATATGCCACGTTGGACACCAGGTTCTCCCCGTCGTGGCGTCCGGGCAGCCCGTTGTGGCGCGAGTAAGCCAACTGCAACAGTTGCACCCATGCGCGGGCGATCACGGTCTCGTCGAATTCGTCGTGGTCGGTGTTGAGTTCGTCCTCCCAATTGCCACCCAGCAACAGGATGCGCTGCGGCCTGTAGTTGATGAACTTGTCCGGGTCGGCTTCGCGCTCGGACTCAGCCACGGTGCTCTTGTACAGCGCCCGTTCCGGCCAATAGACATCCACGCGCCCGATATCCGGGAAGTGGGGCTGCGCCGCCTCGCGAAGCCGCTGGATCGTGTCGAGCGCCGCGAATGCTCCGGCGCGAAGCAGAGGCTGTGAGGTGTCGGCGTGCAGGTCCACAACCTGCACCGGTGCGTCGCGATGCAAGATCATGCTGCTGACGGCGTACGAATGCAGCCGGGTGAATTTTAGCGTTGTGTAGAAGCCCGGGTGTACCACCGAGTCGTCGCCGGTCAGAGTCTGCGTCCGCGCCCGGACGTAGAAGTCTTCACTGGTTTCAAAGGCTACGGTGTAGTCGCCGTTCGCATCCGTCTCGCTTTTCGCAAGCACCTCTTTCAAGGTGTCGTGTTGAATAACCTCGATCGTGACGTGCCGCGCGGGCATGGTGACCGGCGTCGGATCCAACCCGTTAGCGGTGGGTATCAACCGGTCGAACGTGACGCGGCCCGACAAAGCAATGCTCACCGGGTCGCCGGCCTTGTCGGCTTTGCCACCGGCGGGCCCGATCAGGTCGGTGAGTGATATTCCGTCCGACGAGCCTATCGGGTAACCGTCAACGCAAGCGGTCGCGGCGAACAGCATCGCCGCGACGAGTACTGCAGCCATCCAACGCATGGCTTGCTCCTTGGAAGGTACGCATTAAGGGTATCATTCTCCCTTTGCGGGTTCCGCGTTTTCCTTCTCAAGGCGCTTGATCTTGTCGTCGATTTCCTTCAGCCCCTCCGGCCACCACTTCTCGATGCCGGCTTTGACCAGCAGCGGCTTTGACTGCTTGTAGCGGGCAATAGCCTCGACCGGCTTGCCTTCGTCCACGAGCAGATCGCCGAAGTACTTGTGCCCCCACCCCATCCATTCGATGCGGTCTTTATCTTCGGGTTTCTCGTCGTGGCGCGCCTTGGCTTTGTCGAAGGCTTCGGCAAGCCAGGTTCGCGCCTCCTCAAGCATGCCGATGCGGCGGTACGCGTGCGCGACGCCGAAGTCCGCGACCAGCTTGCGGTGCTCGTCGTTACTTGCGTGGTGGTACTTGCGGGCTTTGAGCAGCGCGACAAATGCTTTCTCCACCTCGCCCCTCTCGTCGTACGCCCACCCGAGGTTGTTCCATAGCACGGCAAGCCACCCGGTGTCGCCCGCGCTTTCGGCGGCTTTGATTGCCTTGAGCGCCCACTCCTCTTTCTGCTTCTCGGTCCCTGTGATGCCGACCATGTGGGCGGCATCCAGCGCGCGCGAGAACAGCTCATGCTTCATGCAGAAGTCGTATTGCTCGACGAAGGTTTTGGTCGCCTTGGGGTTGTCCTTCTCGTCCTGCCACTCGAAGCGCCCCCGGACGCCGAGATAGCGTGACCACCCCAGCTTCTGCTCAGGCTTGGCTAGCTCTTTGGCTTTGGCAAGCCACTCGCGGCCCTTCTCGAAGTTCTGCCCGAGCGCATACATGCGCGCTACCTGGGCTGTGGCTTCGGTCTGGGTCTCTGATTCGCCGGCGGTTTGGGCGGCTGTGGCGGCTGCTTCGTAGCGCTGGCGCGCCTCTTCGTACTTGCGCTCTCCGAACAGTTTTTCCGCTTCCCGCATGATGGTAGCGGTGTCAGGTGCGTCCTGCGCGAGCAACGGCGCGGCGCACAGCAGCAACAGGATCAGGATTCGCATGGCAACCTCCGGGTATCTTCCGCTTTTGCAGTACGGACAGCCGACTGACAACCGGCCACATGCATCCTAGAAACAGGCCCCATGCGGCGCTGGTTGTTCAATCTGGGGTACCTGTGGGCTGCGGCATTCATCTGGCCGTGGTTCTTGTACAAGTACGCCACCACCGGCAAGTATCGCGCAGGCATCGGGCAGCGGCTTGGCGGATTGCCGCCACGGGACAGCTCGCGGCAGAGCATCTGGGTGCACGCGGTAAGCGTCGGCGAGCTGTTGCAGATCCGCCCGCTGCTGAAGGCGCTGCGTGAGCGGCACCCGCAGTACGACGTGGTTGTCACCTACACCACAAAGACAGCCGCCGAGATCGCCGCGAAAGAGCTGCCTGACTACTACCACTGCTACTCGCCACTGGACCTGTCGTGGATCGTCGCCAAGTTCTTTCGCGTGCTGAACCCAGCGCTGATCGTGCTGGTGGAGTTGGAACTCTGGCCCAACTGGCTGATGCAGGCAGGCCGCGCGGGCGTGCCGGTGCTGTTAGCGAACGGCCGCATCAGCGAGAAGAGCTTTGCCAACTACC
>CAZNBU010000522.1:0-2647 GCA_964571035.1 uncultured Planctomycetaceae bacterium
GGGTGTCGACGCCCAGCCGCAGCATGCGCAACCCGACTTCGAGTGTGGATTCCCACACCGGCTTGTCCCACTCCATCACGGTCGCGCCCCAGATGTCGTTGACGAGGATGTCCAGCCGGCCGTGGTCGCGGTCGATGCGCTGCACCAGCGCGCGCACCTGCTCGGGCACCAGGTGATCGACGCGCACGGCGATGCCGCGCCCGCCGGCTTGATCGACAAGCTCGGCGGTTTCTTCAATGGTTTCGGGGCGGTTCATCTCGGAGGCGTGCTCGCGGGTGGTGCGCCCAGTGACATACACGGTCGCGCCGGCTGCCCCCAGTTCAACGGCAATCCCCCGCCCGGCCGCCCGAGTGCCCCCAGCCACCAAAGCAATTTTATCCGCCAGTGGTTTGGACATGCCGGTGAATGTAGCAACGGCGGCGACAATCCGCAGGCGCGTGGGTCGCTAGACTCGCTGGCGCGAACCTGCACGTCGGATGATCTGACGGACGGCGAGAAGAGTTGCGACGCCCCACAACAGTGCCCACGGCACAGCAAGACCACGACCGGCAGGTGTCGAACACCACGGCCACTCGGTGGTTGTGGGCGGACTATTCCCGGGTACCGCGGTCAGGCTCACTTCATTCGTCTTTGGAGCGGGCAAACCGAATGTGACAGCCGTTCCTCCGGCCAGGACGTCGGCGGGAGTTGCGATCTCCGCAATGTAGGTTCGCGACTCAGGATCGCGTGGCCACCCGAGAGGGTGGAATGACATCACCACCCAAATGTCTGTAATCCCCGGTTGCAGCGATAGCGGCGGATCGAAGGAGAACCCGGTTCTGGGGTGCCGCGGTTTGGCTGTCGCCAGCAGCGTGTCCAAGTTCGTGTCGAACACCCCGTCGCCATCGTCCAGCCAAACGCGCAGGCCCTTTTCGCGGTCGAGGTCCTCCTCAACGTCGCCGGTGCCGGAGACCGTAAGAACAAACCCATCCAACTGAACCGGCCCGCCGGAAACCTCAAACCGCAACGCGCCGAGTGGAGCAACACCGTTGTCACGGGCTGGGTAGTCGGCACCCGTTGGGGAGATAGGTGAGAGACTGACTTCCAGCGACTGCGCGCTTGTTGCTGCTGACAACATGACTGCTACTAGCAACACCAGTGCGAGCCTCATAGGACACTCCAGCGCCGCCACAGACCCAGACAAACGCCATAGCACGCCAACAGTGCGAACGGCAACCAGCGGTCATTTCGCGCTATGGACGCACTGCACCAACCTTCGTAAACGCCTTCGCCGGAAGGGCCTGGGGTCAGAATAACTTCACCGGTCACTGGCACCGGCGCTCCCAGGGTCACGGCGGTCCCCGGGGCGAACACATCCCCGACCGACGCAATCTCCACCACGTAGACCCGCACCGGGGAGTTTGTCCCGGCCGCCTTAAAAGACGCAACGACCCAGATTTCCGCCACTCCCGGCTGAATGATCAGCGGTACGTCAAACCCAAAGGTCGTTCTCGGCTCGGTTGCCTTGGCCGAGGCGAGCAAGGTGTCCCCAGACGCCTTGAAGTCACCGTCGCCATCATCCAGCCAAAGACGCAGCCCGGTGTCATCGGTCAGGTACTTCGCGAAGTGGCCGCTGCCCGAGAGTGTGAGAACGAGCCCCTCAATTTGAACCGGCGCGCCTGTCGCTTCACACCGAAAGGCGCCGAGTGCCAACTCCCGCGCCGGCCCAGACTCGAATTGCGCGCCAGTCAAAGAGTTGCGCGAAAGACTGACCTCCAACGACTGCGCGCTTGCCACAGACACCATCAAGACGGTCATGAGCCCAAGTAGAAGGAAACGCATTCAGGTCCCCTTTGTGTAGTCGCGCTTACCTTGCAGCCGCCAACCCGCGCCGATCCGAACAACACCCAGCCCTGCTAGCGCGGCAAGCAACACCCACGGTAGCGCTGTGCGCCATGGTCTTGCCAGGGCGGAGCATTGAGGACCAGACTCAACAGGCTCGAGCGGCTTCAGCGATATCTCATCGGTAACCGGCGGCGGCGTGCCGAGCGTTACGGTGGCGCCGGGTGCGCTGATGTCGGCTGGGTCCGCTACCTGCACTGAGTAGGTGAAACCTTCGTCCACAGCTTCCACCTCAGCCCTGAACGAGGCGGCAATCCAGATGATTACCTCTCCCGGTTGAATCGTCAGCGGCGTGTCCAGGACCAGCGTTGTCGTGGTCGCGGCGCCGTCTGCTGTTGCCGGCATCGTGTGGTGCACCATGTCGAACCTGGCATCTCTGTTCGCCAGCCACAGTGGCAGCCCGTCGCCGGGTTGCAGGTGGTTGGCGAAATCGCCGGTGCGGGCAACCGTCAACACAACGCTCTCCAGTTGGACCGGCGCGCCGGACGCCTCGAACTTGAACGCGCCCAGCGGGGCAACTTTGGCGAACCCCGCCCCGTATACGGTCGGCACCGGCGGCACCCCCGCCAGCCGCACCTCCAACGACTGCGCCTGCACTGCAACCGAGGCGATCAAGAAGGCAAAGATCAGACACGCAAATCGCATAGCGGCCTGCACGGTTGTCTGCAATAGACTCATCGTATCAAACCCGCGAATCAACAAGCCAACACAATTCCGGCGGTTTGGGTGGGCCCGACAATCTTGTCGGTCCCAAGTCCGGCCCGCC
>CAZNBU010000523.1:0-2638 GCA_964571035.1 uncultured Planctomycetaceae bacterium
ACACCAAATACTAAAGACTTGTGTAGAAACCTATGACTTCCGTCGTGGGCTTTCAAGTGTGGGCGTTACCCGGTAAACCGCTCTCATGGCCGACGACGAGCCGCTGTTGCAGACTGCCCCGCGACCCATGTGGCGGCTGTTTGCCTACATGGGGCCGATGCGGGGGCGGCTCACCGCTTCTGTGTCATCGTCGGTGACCAACAAGGTGCTGGATCTAGCGCCGCCAATCCTTACCGCATGGTTGATCGATACGGTGGTCGGGCCCGCGCCCGGGTGGCTTACGTGGCTGGGATTCACCGAAACCGTGCCGCAGATTGCCGTGCTCGCGGTACTGACCGTGATCATCTTCGGCCTGGAAAGCCTGTCGCAGTGGGGCTACGGGTACGGGTTCATGACCATTGCGCAGAACCTGCAGCACCGGCTGCGCATCGACGCCTACCGCGCCATGCAGTCGCGCGAGATCCGGTTCTTCGAAGAGCATCGCCTTGGCAAGACGCTGGCGATGCTCAACGACGACGTGAACCAGCTTGAGCGCTTTCTCAACACCGCATTCAACGAGCTGGTGCAACTGACCGTGCTGGTGCTGTTCGCCGGCGGCGTGATGCTGAGCATTTCGCCGACACTCGCCGGCATCGGCCTCTTGCCGCTGCCGCTGATCATCTGGGGCAGCTTCAAGTTCTCCAAGACGCTTGAGCCCCGATACAAGCGCGTACGCGAAAGTGTCGGCGACGTGGCTAGCCGCCTCGAAAACAACATCGGCGGCATTCTGGTGATCAAGTCGTTCACCGCCGAAGAGTACGAGGCCCGGCGCGTCGAGCACGCCAGCGAGGGTTACCGCAAAGCCAACCACCACGCAATCAAGCTGAGCACCGTGTTCGTGCCGCTGATCCGCATGGCGATCGCGGTCGGATTCGCGGCGGTAATTCTGGTCGGCGGGTGGTGGGTCATGGACGGCGCAATGACCGCCGGCGAGCTGGTGCTGTTCTGCATGATGATCCAGCGCATGCTCTGGCCAATGACGCGCCTTGGGCAGACGTTCGACGAGTACCAACGCGCGAAAGCCAGCGCGACCCGCATCTTCGGCCTGCTCGACACGCCCAGCCGCGTGCAGGACCCTGAGTCCCCCACGCCGATGGATCGCGCCAAGGGTGACGTCGAGTTCGACAACGTGTTCTTCCGCTATCGCGATCGCGAGCCGGTGCTCAACGGCCTGTCGATCCGTGTGCGGACCGGCGAGATGGTGGGCATCGCCGGAACAACCGGCGCGGGCAAGAGCACGTTGATCAAGCTGCTACTGCGCCTGTACGACGTGAACGAGGGGGCGATCAAGATAGACGGGATCGACTTGCGGCAGATGAAACAGGACGACCTGCGGCGGCAGATCGCGCTGGTGAGCCAGGATGTGTTCCTGTTCCACGGCACCATCCGCGACAACATCGCGTACCCAGGCGTCGATGTCCCTCTGGAAAAGGTGATCGAGGCATCACGCCACGCGCAGTTCCATGATTTCGTCGACAGCTTGCCCGACGGCTACGACACGGTCGTCGGTGAGCGCGGCATCAAACTGTCAGGCGGCCAGCGCCAGCGGTTGAGCATTGCGCGCGCGCTGCTGAAGGACGCGCCGATTCTCGTGCTCGACGAAGCCACCAGCAGCGTGGACACCGAAACCGAGCGCATGATCCAGCAGAATCTCGAGGAGCTGACGGCGGGGCGAACCGCGCTGGTGATCGCGCACCGGCTGAGCACAATCCGTAAAGCCGACCGCATCATTGTGCTGGAAGCCGGCCGCGTAGAAGAGGAAGGAACCCACGACGAACTGATTACGCACGGCGGGACGTACTCAGAGCTGTGGGCTGTGCAGAGTGGGTCCGAGGTCGTCGCGCAGGACCAGCAGGTGTAATTGAGGACGACGCAACCGTCGCCCCTACGCGCCGCGGCGGATGCGCGCTGCGAGGTCGATCGCCTTCAACTCCTCCGGGCGCTGCGACTCGACGATGTACTCCATGCGCAGGATCTTGTCGTCGCTCTCCTCGACGAACGCGGCTGTGTCCAGCTTGCCCTCGGCATTGCGGAACAGCACCAGTATCTTGCCCTGGTGCGCGCCGGCTTCAGCCTTCAGCGGCTCGCTGCCGTCGCCGAGCATGTGCGAGAGTGATTTGCTTTCGATCTCCTCAATGCCGCGCTCCTCGGGAAAGGGCGAGTCCAGCACCTTGGCGGTTGCCTTGTCCGAAAACAGCGCCTTCAGGCGCCCCATGTCGCGGTCGTTGAACGCTTGTGCAAACTGCTCAGCAACGCTCATCCTGTGATCCTTTTGGCGACTTCCGCCAAGTCGGGCTTTTCCTTCATGCCCATGGTGCCGGGCGGGATGAAGTCGCTCATCTGGTTGGTCGGCAGCAGGTGAATGTGCACATGCGGCACTTCATACCCCACGACCATAGAGCACACACGCGCGCACCCAAGCTTTTTCTTGAGCAACTCAGCCACCTTCTTCGCGGCAAGATGCAATGAGGCGTAGGCGTCGTCGGGCATGTCGAACAGGTAGTCGTGCTCATCCTTCGGCACGACCAGCGTATGGCCGTAGCTCCACGGGTTGATGTCCAGAAACGCGTAGTGCTTCTCATCTTCCCAGACCTTATGG
>CAZNBU010000524.1:0-2632 GCA_964571035.1 uncultured Planctomycetaceae bacterium
TTGGTGCCGGTCAGGTTCAGGTCGTTGCGCAGGGCATTGGCGAGGGTGTGGTGGGGCTCGACCGCCACTTCGACGGCGCGCCCATTAACGGTCATTTTCAGCAGGTTGCGTGCCACGTTGAGCCTCTTAACTTGAACCTGACCCGGAGTTTAGCGCACAGGCCACTCCCTGCAAGGCGGGTAGGACCGCCCCGAATTTTCTGTAAGGAACACTGGTCCCGTGCGTACTGATTACTAGACTTGTCCGTGGTGCAACTTTCGGCAACCTGAGGAACAATCCATGAAGAACCTGATGCTGATCGCTTTCGCTACCCTTGCGCTGTGCATGGGCGGCAACCTGTTTGCATGCCCCGCCTGCGAAGCCAAAGCGGCTTCTGCGGTGGAAGCCAAGAAGGCTGAAGCGGCCAAGCAAGCTGATGTTGAGAAGAAGGAAGCAGCCAAGGCCGAGAAGGTTGCCAAGGCGGACGTGTCTGCTGACGCGGTCAAGGAAAGCAAGTCCTGCGACGGTTGCAGCGGCTGCAAGGGTTGCGACAAGGCCTCCGGCACGGTTGCCGAGAAGGCGAAGTCGGATTGCTCCAGCGGTTGCTGCAAGAAGGCTTCCGCGGGCCAGACTGTCGCCGCTGACACCAACGGCGCGGGCAAGGCGTGCACCAAGCGCGCTTCGGCTGGCCAGGCTGTGACCGCCGACGTTTCCGGTTGCGGCAGTGGGTGCAGCGGTTGTGGCGACTGCGGAAGCTCGGCCAAGGCGGGCACCGCCAAGGCCGGCACTGCCAAGACCTGCGACGGCGGGTGCGGCAACGGGTGCGAAGGCAAGAGCTGCGAAGGGTGCGACACCTGCAAGACCAAGGCTGCCAAGAAGGAAGAAAAGGTCGTCAAGAACTAACGATCTTCGCCCGATACTCAAAGCGCCCGGAAACGTCCGGGCGCTTTGTCATTCTTGTGCGAAGTAGGCAATAAATCCTTGTGGATTCCGGCGGTGCGCCCGACTGGCCTACCCGCCGGGTGGTACCTTTCCCGAGCATGACCCTGATCATCAACCCACCCCCCGCCCGGCGCAGAGTGGCCCGACCCGACCCATACCGCGGGCCCAAGGCGCGGCTTGACGAATCGCTCAAGCCGGACACGACACTGCGCCGGGTGGGGCGCGAACCTCGCATCCTGCTGAAGCTGGCGCCGCTGCTAGTACTACCCTTCGCCGGTGCGGCGGCGCTGGCGTTGCAGCCGGCGCAGTGGGGGATCACCGCCGACTGGAGGACATGGATCGACCCCGCGGCGTTCGTGACAGTCGGGTTGACGATCGCAGTTGTCTTCGCGCTGGGTGTGAAGCGTGTGATCCGCACCTGGGAGATCAGCGGCCCGAACTCACCTGAGACGGCGCTGCGCGAGTTCTACCGCGCCGCGTGCCGCCGCCGCCCTCGCCCGAAACGGCTTGCCTTGCTGGTGCGCGGGTTTGACCTGCCCGGACAACCGGCGCTGCGCCCGGTGCTCAACTGGATGACGGCAGCCGGTTTCCCGCGCATTGATTCGGCCAAGACACTCGCCCGCTACTGGCGGTCGCTGGTGCACGGCAACAGTTCGGTGTCGCACAACTTCCGAATCGAGGACATGCAGGTGGACTTCCCCAAGCCGGAAGTCGCGGTCGCGCGCATCAACATGCAGACGTGGGTGACGCGCAAGGTACCCGCGGCGATGGCGGCCGTGTGCGGCGCGCTGGTAGCGGCGGCGCCGATGATCTCGGGGCCGGCGCGGCTGTACGAGCTCGGCATCCCGTTCTGGGGCGCGGTGGTGACCGCGTTCGGGCTGGGGGTGGGGATAACGCTGCTGGTCCGCAAGCTCAACCGCACAGTGGTGGAGCGCCGCAACGTAGCGGTCAACAAGATCCTCGTACACGCCTCCTGGAACTGGCGCCTCCTAAGCGGCGAGTGGGAAAGCGCCGACGAAGCCGACCTGCGCTGGATTGAAGCCGTCGCCGCCAAACGAACGACGACGCAGGTCCGTGGAACCCGCCGCCCGACGCGTTGATCGCCAAACCCTGACGTATCCTTGCATCGCTGCTACCATTCGCGCCATGGCACGACCTGCGACCATTGGCGCGCTCAAAGCTTCCGGGTGGAAGTCGCGCGGCATCAAGGATGAACTTCGTGACAACCTGATCGCGCGCGTGCGCGCCGGTGACCCGCTGTTTCCGGGCATCATCGGGTACGACCAGACCGTGATCCCCGGTGTGGCGAACGCGGTGTTGTCGCGCCACAACCTGATCCTGCTAGGCCTGCGCGGGCAAGCCAAAACGCGAATTCTGCGCGGGCTGGTTGGACTGCTTGATGAATACATGCCCATCGTCAAGGGCAGCGAGATCAATGATGACCCGCTGAACCCGCTGTCGAAGCGCGCGCGCATGCTGGTTGCCGAGCACGGCGACGACGTTGAAATCGACTGGCTGCACCGCGAGCAGCGCTACAACGAAAAGCTGGCGACGCCCGATGTGAGCATTGCCGACCTGATCGGCGACGTCGACCCGATCAAAGCCGCCACCCAGCGCCTCACGTTCGCCGACGAAGAAGTGATCCACTTTGGCATCATCCCGCGCACCAACCGCGGCATCTTCGCGATCAACGAGCTTCCCGACCTGCAGC
>CAZNBU010000525.1:0-2618 GCA_964571035.1 uncultured Planctomycetaceae bacterium
ACTGTATGCAGCGAGATCCAGTCCAGATCAAACCGGTTCTCGATCCACATCGCGGCGTCGTTGTACGGGCCGTCCTCGATGCGATTGAGCACGACCTGCGCGAGAAGCTGCTCGCCCAGCACCTGCTCGCTGTTGGGCGTCATGATCCAGATGTCGGAAAGCCCGTGGCCGCGCAGCGCGCGCACCACGTTCAGGAACTTGATGACCGAGCCATCGCTGCACTTCAGTTCATGGTCGCGCACCACGCGGTCGCACTTCACCTGCACCAGAAAGCGCTCGCCTTCGCCGCCGTCGAGCAGCACTGCGCCGCCATTCTCCACCTCGGCGGACACCGGCACATAGCGGTAGCGCGTGTCCGGCAGCTCCACTTTGCCGCCAGTGGTTTCCTGGTTGCGCAGCTGAGTAAGGTCCAGCGTCGCGCGCCATCCCTGAATCCAAAGCCGCCCGTCCGGCAGGCTGACCACGCCGAACACAAACTCGGAGCCGGTATTCAGCGTCGCCAACATCGGCGCCGCGATCGCGGCGTTAGTGGCTACGTTGAACTCGATGTCAGCCACGTAGCTACGGTGGCTGGTGCGTTGCATGATCAACGGGTCGCCCAGCCCGCCGGTAACGGCGCCGGCAAGGCGCGCCCCTTTGGTGAGCGCGGCAACGCCCGCGGGCGCCACCAGCGGTGAGTTGAGCACGGCTTCGTCCGGCAGGCGATGGACGACAACGCTCACCCGCGCGTCGGTGAGGTCGCGCAGCGTGTCCAGCCCCCAGCGCACGCGGCGGTGCGCCTCTTCGGTGCCCGATACGCGAGAAACGATCTCGCTTTCGGACTGAATATCGAACCCTTCTTCCTCTGATGCGCCGGTTACTTCGGCGATCTCGCTGATCGCGTGGCCGGCGTACTCCCAGCAGCGCGCCTCGTCGCCTGAGTCGCGAAGCCACCAGGCGTCCTCCGGCCGGCCGCGGTCAAAGTTCGGCAACAGCCGGTCCGGCGCCAGCACGTCGCCGATGCCGTTGGTGCGGGTGCCGGGGCGCGTCTCCTCGGTGCCCACGCCGCGCACGGTGTACTCGCGCGTTACAACTTGCGGCTCGGCGTCCTCCTGCGCCTGCGGAAACGTAAGCGATGACAGGGCCACGGCAACGCAGGCCGCGGCGGTAAAGCGAAAGACCGGTTTCATGGGATTCTCCTGTGGCAAGACGGGCGGGGATTCGTTGACGCCTTAAGCCTAGCCGCTTGCCCGGCGGCGGTGTTGCGCGACGTATCAAAGCTCTTGCCTATGCGCGATGCCGTTTCGGCCCTCGCGATTCGGGAACCCGCCTTGACGCCGCCCGGTCCGCGCGGACAATCCGTGGCCCATGCGCGGACCCGCCGTTTCCATCCTTTGCCTGCTGTTGCTGCTGTCAGGGTGCCGCAACGCACCTGCCGAAGACCGGGAAGAGCTGCGCTACGCTGTCGGTGCCACCCCTGTTTCGGAGCAAGCAGCGCTGCGCGTGCGGCTTGCGCGCATTCTCGTCGGCGACAGTGAAGCGCCCCGCGAGGGCGACCCGCACATGCGCGCCACAGCCGCGCAGGGGCTGGGCAACATCGGCGACCCGGACGACACCGACCTGCTGCTGGAAGTGCTGGCGGGCCCGCTGGCGGACGACTCCTTGCAGGTGCGCATGGAATGCGCCATCGCGCTGGGCAAGCTGTACTACGAGCGGCCAAAGGACGACCGCCGCGCGCGCGTGATCGTCGCCCTGCGCCAGCGCATCGCATTTGAGCGCGACTCCAGCGGCCGGCTGGCCGAGCCCGAGTTCATGGTGCGCGTAGCCATGCTGAATTCGCTGATCGCGCTGGGGCGCAGCGATGCCGCCATTGCGGTGCGCGACGTGGCCCTGCGCCTGCACTCGGACATGAACGCCGCCGACGGCGCGGTGCTGGCCGACGCCTCGGATCGCGGGTTGATCGACCGGTGCATCGAGGGGTTGTGCACACTCACCGGCACCTCGTCACGCGAAGCCGCCAAAGACCGCGTCGAGCGCGACGACGTGGGCGAGCACCTCAACACCTTCTGGATTGAGCCGATCAGGCAGATGTCGGACAGGTGATATGGCCGGCGCCGCCGCAACAGCCCGCAAGGCCTTGCCGTGGGTGCCCGCCGCCGCGTGGGCCATGCTGCTGGGCCTCGCGCTGACGCTGCCCGCGCTCTGGCAACGACAACCCATGGACGTGCTCGTCTACCGGCAAGCCGCAACCCGCATGCTGGAAGGCGGCGCGGAACTGTACGCGCCCGCCAGCGGCGCCGCAGCCGAAGTCGGCCCTTACATCTATCCGCCGCTGCTGGCTGTGCTGGCTGCGCCGCTGGCGTGGTTGCCGGAAACGGCGTTTCTCTGGGCGTGGGCGTTGTTGCAGTGGGTGATTGCGGTTGGCGCGTTCGCAGTTGTTCTGCGCATTTGCGGGGCTCGGGCGGCGGTTGGGGACTGTCCCCGCAGTTGGGGACTGTCCCCGTTTCTCGGCGCAAAGGTCCGGCAGCGATCGGTCGAACGCCAACACCTAGTCAGAGCCTCTGACACCAATTCCAGTGGCGGGGACAGTCCCACGGCGCAAGCTGCCGCGCCGGGGACAGTCCCCAACCGCGAACACC
>CAZNBU010000526.1:0-2612 GCA_964571035.1 uncultured Planctomycetaceae bacterium
CCTCGGGGTACTCGGCGTACTTGAGCAGCCGCAGCTTGCCGCCCGAAGACGCGACAACGCCTGCGGCTTTCAAGCCGTCTACGCTGGTGGCTTTGGCGCGGGCGAGCACGTCGGCCTCGCCGAACGCGCCGTTTTCCCAGCCGTGCTGTTCAAACCAGCGCAGGCAGAACTGGGTGTCCCCGTCGAAGTCGTCCTCGGCAAGGAAGCGGTTGATCAGTTGCAGGGCCGTCTTGACGGACATGGGCGTGCCGTCGGCTTCAAGCACGGCGGCGTACTTGGAGAAAACAGCCATGCCGGGGCCAATGATGGCCTGGGAAAGGTCCACAGGCGCGACCGGCGACACGTCGTCGCCCGCACCTCTTGTCATTTCGTCAAGCGCCTCCGGCAGAACTTGGTTCAATTCGCGCAGGAATTCGCGTCTGGCTATTGTCGGTGCGTCGGCGGCACGAGGCCGACAAGCCAGGACGATGCTCGATGCCAATGCGTTGGTCTCCCTAGCAATCTGACGGGTGGACATCTCGGTTCGAATAGGCCAAGTGCCAGTGATTGCGAAGCCAGCGCTGAGAACGGCATCGACAAACGTTTCCCAACCTGTACTCGTCGTTCCGTGATGGCTGGAGGTCTCCGCCTGTTTGAACGCATAGTACACGGAGACTGGGGTGCCCTTGTGCGCAAGTAGCGCGAGGCGTCTCATCGTGCTGGTCATTCCGTCAAGAAAGAAGGTTTCTGCCTGCGACTTCCCGCCGTGACGATAAGGGGTCGCAACAAGTTCTTCTGACTTTGGAACTGCAACCGTTGCAAACAACTGCGGAAACGTTTTTTGCAGTGAGCGACGCAACCAAACGTAGAAAAAGTCGGATAGGTCGGCGTACCCTATGTTGTCGTAGTAAGGAGGATCAAACGACACCACCCGATCCGCAGATATCTCCTGTGTTTCAGCATTCGCCTGAAAGGCAAAGCCCGGCGCACCTGCGGGTAGGCTGCGCTCGACAACTTTCGCAATCCAGTCCATCCCACCCTCAAAGTTCCCGGAAGAGTCACTGAATGGATTGCCTTCCGCGTAGTCCCATGTCATTGGGATTGCATGCTTACTGAAGGTGTTCTGGATGCCACTGGCTGTTGGCGTGGGGTCCCAACGTCCTAGAGTTGAGTGCCTGTCAGCCAACTTGTCTACTCCGAAGGCAAGGTATGCTTTCAGCGCGTCCGCGTAGTGTTGGACGAAGAGTTTCCCTTCGCTCGAAAGTCGGCTCTCTTCCAGCAATCGGGCATCGTGCATGGCTTGATCGCCAGCTTCTTGCACTAGGTCAGAGAATGTCGTCAGGGCGACTAACTGGCGCGTCGTAAACAGCCCTGCGAATGTCGTAATGCCATAGTTTGGGGTCTTGAAGTCTCTTGGATTGTGAGGCAGGGCGACATCTGGAACGCCTTCCGGTGTACCTTCTAAAGCGACCAACTCGTGAGAGTCGTTTGGACTAAGGTACACTCGGCCACTTGGACCCTCGGCGATGATGGCCATCATCCTTGCGCCGAGTGATCCGGCCTTCCCGGCAGCTCTGATGTAGTCGTATGAGATAGGCGCACCCGACATCAGACAGATAAACGCATTTCGCTTCCCCGCAGTAGTGCCTGCACGCACCGAGTCAAGATCGCTCGGTGTGCCGACTCGAACCGTGAATCGAATGGCGTCCTTTTCAACTACGGGCTTCACATACACTTCGCTTCCGCGCTGCGTGCGCAGCGTAAAAGTGCTCGCCAGGGGCACATCAACGTGCGAGAAAGCGGGGTTAGGACTTTTCACCGTCCTCGCCCACAGCCACGCAATGACGGTCAGCTTCTGGCCCACCAGTGGCTTTAGGTCGGGACGGTCCTTGGCCATCTCCTTGGTGATCTCAATCTTTGGGTACAAATGGCCGATCCGCTTTTCGGCCTCGTCGCGCATCCACTGGCCGTAGTAGCGCACGTCGTCGGCCAGCCCTTGAGCGCCCTTGTACGTGAGCCTGTCGGCGGAAGCGCCGAGGAACTTCTTGCGGGCCTCCGGGTTCACGGGCGGCTTGCCCGCGAACTTGGGCGGAATCTCGATCATTGCCTTGTTGATCAGCACCGCTACCGGGTTCAGGTCGCTGGCGTAGGCTTCCAGCCCCAGGCGCTGGGCCTCAAGCGGAATCGCGCCGCCACCGGCAAATGGGTCGTGCAGGCCGGGAAGCTTGTCCGGATTGAACAGTGTCGCGGCTTCGGGGTGGTCCTTGTTCAGATCGCAGGTCTCGCGCCAGGACTTGCGGATTTCCTCGCGGGCTTTTTCAAGCACCGTCTCGTTGGTCGTGTTCTCCCACAGCACCAGGTCTTCGATGATCTTGAACAGGCGCTTGCGGCTCTTGGCCCACGTGGCTTTGAGGTGGTTGGGCGGAATCTCGCCGGGGTGCTCAAGCTCCCACTTCCACGAGGGGTCATTCACCATCTGCGAGAAAATCACCGCCCGAGCCGCCGCCAAAGGCCGCCGCGCCCACCAAAGGTGCAGCGTCGAAGGGTGCCCATGTCGAATAGACTTCTCCCGCGCCGACGCCACATTGATGGCATCCAGCGGCAGCGCCACCTCGGTCAGCTTCTTGGGTGCT
>CAZNBU010000527.1:0-2608 GCA_964571035.1 uncultured Planctomycetaceae bacterium
CCGGAATTTATTAGAAACTCCGTGTTGGCCGGCACCGAAGCGCCCGCCAAAGGCGGGTTGGCTTGAGCGCCGGGTTAGACCCGGCGGATGAATGAGGGCACGAAGGGCAACGCCTAAAACTACTGAAACGATAGCTTCCAGCGCTTGCTAGACGGGCGCTAGAGGCCAAAAAGGCTTGAAACCGCGCAACGCCCGCTTGCGAAGCCTGCCACAGCGCACAGCCCGCGCCACATGGGCGCATGCGAGGGTAAATGCTTCTGGAACTGGCATGGGCTGCGCGAGAAAATGGCCGCCAGGACTCACGCCTGAATTAAGCCGCCGGCCGCAGGACGGTCGGTCTGAATCAATAGTTAGCCCTTTGCGCCCAATCTGGGTCCATCAATAAGGCGTTGGAGTTGCCTCACAAATACCTGCGTGTCAAGGAAGTAGTTTGGATAGGCCTTCCGGAGCAACTCGACAGGACCAGCCGAAACGAGCACAGCTTCAATCGGTTCGCCAGCCTTCGTTCTAGCTTCGATTGCTGCGTAGGCTACGCTTGCCTCCTCCAATCTTGCTACAGGGAATGGTCTGATTGTCACGGTGCGCTTGGTCGAGTCGAGCGTGATCAGATGATAGCCACCTTGACCGCGCTCTGTGGTGATTCTGTCCGCCGCGATTGCGAAGCCGCTGAGCTTCTCAAGCACACGCAAGCGCTTCTCCGATTCGAATAGTCGCTGATGAATCTGCTGAGCAGAACAGCTCTCAAAACCTGGAACTGGAGTCGTTTTTTCCAGGTCCGCCAATGCGGCACCCGCAATTGAGAAAAATTCACGCCATTGGTCTTCGCCTTGGCCAGACTTCAGCGCTTGACCGAGAAAAGTGCCCATTGTTTCGACTGCGGTTGCCCAAGCGTGCTGCATTCGAGTACGAATCTGCAGCTCCAGAGAGAGTCCGTCGTAGTCTGGGGCATTCTGGTTTGCGTACTTGTAGATCAGGTGAATGCCGCGGTATCCATCAGCCTTTGGTTCGGTCAGGTAATCCTTTGAGGAGACAAGCTCATGTAGAAATCTTGAATCTCTGTATGACTTTTCAAGCTTTCGTACGCGTGAGACGGACGATACAACCGCTCGAAGCCCGCCTATGTCTTGCATTCGCGCAAGCTTCATTCCTTGGAAGCGTTTGAGCTTCAAGACAATAGAAGGGGTTCGCTTGAGCCGCTGCGCCACAATGGCTTTTTCGTCAATGCCTTTCAGTTTGGCTCGCAGCGTAGCTTGAAAGGTATTGATCGGATATCCATGTACAGCCCGGAAATTCGTAAGAACCTCGTCGGCGAAATTTCGTTCACTGACAGAAGCAGAGTCGGATATGAGTATCTCTCCCGCTCTGTTTATCTGCTTCTTCGAGTACTTCGGCTTTACAAATGACACGTGGCCTCTCCAAGAGAGCTAACGGCAAAGATAAGCCGCCCGCCGTAGGCGGGTCGGCTTGAGCGCCGAGTTAGACCCAGCGGATGAATGAGGCCGCGAAGGGCAGCGCCAAAAACTACTGAAACGATAGCTGCCAGCGCTTGCTGGACGGGCGCCAGAGGCTAAAAAGGCTTGAAATCCGCGCGGCGCCCGCTGGCGACGCTCGCCACGGCGCACAGCCCGCACGGCACGGGCGCTTGCGAGGGTGAATGCTGCTGGAACTGGCATGGGCTGTGACACGAAATGGCCGCCAAGACTAACTGGAATTAGACGACATGAAGTTGGTCATCCAACGTCGCATAACGCCATCCGTCTCCATGGCCCAACGAGCACCGGCGTGTGGCGGTTCCATCTAGGGAAACCTAAAATTTCACGGATTACCGCCGAGGCCGACAAGGGCCTGCCCGCGCCACGAATCGGCTCTCGCGCCGTACCGCCTGACATCTGCTCGGCAAACGGCACCGCGCCCACCTCACCGCACCCGCATCCCCGGCACCGCACCCGACCCGGGTTCGAGCACGTAGATGCCCGGATGCGCCTTCTCGTCGGCGTGGCTGGCGGCCAGCACCATGCCTTCGCTGACGCCGAACTTCATCTTGCGCGGCGCGAGGTTGGCGACGAGAACGGTGAGCTTGCCCTTGAGCTGCTCGGGGCGGTAGGCGCTGGCGATGCCGCTGAAGACGTTGCGCGTGCGCCCTTCGCCGGCGTCGAGCGTCAGGCGCAGCAGCTTGGTCGAGCCTTCCACGGCCTCGCATTCGACGATGCGGGCGATGCGCAGGTCGATCCTGGCGAAGTCGTCGATGCCGATGGTGGCGGCGATGGCTTCGCCGCCGGGCAGTGCGTCGGCTGCGTCAGCGGCGGGCGCTGCCGGAGGCTCGGGCGGCTCGAACAGGGCTTCGAGCTGCTTCATGTCGACGCGCTGCATCAGGTGCTTGTAGGGGCCGATCTGCCAGCCGGCGCCGAGCGCCCGGTCGGTGTCGTGCAGGGTTTCGTGCGGCACCATCAGGAACTGCGCGACCTCGGCGGCGAGCTGCGGCAGGATCGGCTTGAGGTAGACGGTGAGCACGCGGAAGGCCTCGATGGAGGCGCTGCAGACTTCGTGCAGGCGCTCTGTCTGGTCGGGGTTCTTCGCCAGCTCCCAGGGCTTGTGTTGGTCGACGTAG
>CAZNBU010000528.1:0-2606 GCA_964571035.1 uncultured Planctomycetaceae bacterium
ATGCTGATGGCCTCGCGGACGCCGCTGCAGATGACGACGCGATCGCCATCGCAGACGACGGCCCGGACGCGGCGCAGGTACTCCGCCACGGCCGTGGGCAGCTCCGGGGCGCCGCGCGGATCGGGGTGGCGCAGCACGTTGAGGTGGGTCGGCAACGCCATATCGGGCGGTGCAATCACCGCGCCGGGCTCCGCCTCCTCTACCTGCGCGAGGTACTTCTTGTCGGTGATGAAGCAGACGTGATCGCGCTGCGCGTTGTCGGGGCGGGCGACGTCGCTGACTTCGTGCGCGCCGTCGCCTTCAAGTTTCGCCTCGCAGAGCTGCGCGAGTTCGCTGAGCTTCATGGATCCCCCGCTACTTGATCAGGCGAATCGTGACCCGCTTGGTGACAGTCGGGTCCTCCATGCTGCGGACGATCACCTCAAACGTATCGCCGCCTTGCGGCATGGATTCCGGCGCGGTGTATTTTCCGGTCTTGTCGTCCAGCGCGCCGGCGCCAATGCCGGTGCGGCGCCACACGACTTTGGCGGCGTCGCCTTCTGCGGGCTTGCCTTTGGCGTTTACCACGACAGCGAACTGCACACTTTGGGTCAGCGAAATTTCGAGCTCTCCGGCTGCGTTGCGCGCGATCGCGACGGCGCCACCGTTCGGTGCGATGACGCTTGCGGTGATGTCTTCGAACACGATCTGCGGGTCGTACTCGGCCTTGGCGCGTTCTTCTACGGCCTTGGTGATGTCGTGCGCGGGGTCGTACATCAGCACCGGGCTGAGCACCAGTTGCTGCTGCAGCGCCTGGAAGTCGCTGTCTCCTGACCCAAGTACCTCAGACAGGTCGCCGGCGATGTTCAACACCTGCGTGTAACCCATGCTCTTTGCCACGGTATCCGTAAGGCCGCGAAGCCGCTTGAAACCGTCCGCGCCCTCCTTTCGCATGTCCTTTTCCCCCGACATGCGTATCGACTGAATCTCGAGTTCAAAGTTGTAGCGCAGGTCGTTCATGTCGTTCATGGCCTTTCGCACGGCTGGATTTTCGGCCTTCAGGTCCTTCACGGATTTCGCGATGGCGGCTTCTTCTTTCTTGAACTTGAGGTTGCGCTCATACAGCAACTGCTGATTGGCCTCCTGAATCTCGAACTGCGCCTTGGCCAGCATCTTGTCGGCCTTCAGCAGCGACAGGAAATCGATGTACGCTGTCTTGGGTGCCTCAGGCTCTTTGCCCCCCTGGCTGAACCCCAATGTGCTGCCTGCCAGCAACCCCGCCACCAGTGCGACAAAGACGGCTGCGCCAGCCATCCTGGAGCTTGTGTTCTTCTGCATGATCATCCTTCTTCCGCGGAACGTGGCCCGCTTGTTCGTGAACCTGCCGGATGTTGCCAAGCAAGGGCGGCGCTGTCACGGGGAGTGCGCGCGAAATGCCGCAAAACACGCGCGCCCCGGGCTTGACGCCGCCCACCCGCCGGATATTTATCAGGGGCAATGCCCCTTGGTGTAATTGGTAACACACCTGACTCTGGATCAGGCATTCAAGGTTCGAGTCCTTGAGGGGCAGCCAACCTGCAAGAGCGGTCGCCGGATCAACCTGATCCGAGCGACCGCTTCGTTTACGCCCGGCGTCGCCCGCCTTCGGGCGGGCTTTGGCCGGGCTACTTCGCGTTCGAAACAGTCCGCTGGACTGTTTCGAGGTTCGAGTCCTTGAGGGGCAGCCAACCCTGTAGCGGCCGTGCACATGCACGGCCGCTTCCTTTTTGAAACCACGGGTAAACACGGGTAAACACGTTGTGTCGGCGGCAGTTATCTGTGTTTACCTGCGTTCACCCGTGGTTCATGAGGCATAGACATGACTGATCCTGTTCGCATCGGCATTGTTACCGTCAGTGACCGCGCTTCCCGCGGTGAGTACGAGGACAAGGGCGGGCCGGCGATTGAAGCCGAGATGCTGAAGATTCTTACGACGGTGTGGGAGGCGGTCACGGTTGTGATCCCTGACGAAACCGAGGCCATCCAGTCCACACTGATCGACCTTTGCGACAACGAAAAGTGCTGCCTGGTGCTGACCACCGGCGGCACGGGCCCAGCCGTCCGAGATGTCACGCCCGACGCGACCGAAGCGGTGTGCGACAAGCTGATGCCGGGCTTCGGCGAGCTGATGCGCGCCGAAAGCCTGAAGGTGGTGCCGACGGCGATCCTGTCGCGGCAGATCGCCGGCATTCGCGGGCAGACGCTGATCATCAACCTGCCGGGCAACCCGCCGGCGATTCACGACTGCCTGATGGCGGTCTTTCCCGCCGTGCCGTACTGCATCGACCTGCTGGAAGGGCCGTGGCTGGACACGGATGAGAAGTACTGCAAGGCGTTCCGGCCGAAGCACGCGAAGAAGAAGGCGGAATGATGCTTACCCTACTGAGTTCGCCCCGGTTCGAACGCCTTCAAAATGCAGTATGCGAAGGGGCGAAGTGGGCGAAGACGCGAAGAACTGCTGAACGAATCGTCTCTTCTCGGCGGCACTTCAATGATGTGGGCTGACACTGAAATGAAAACGGGCCGCGCTATGCGGCCCGTGTGGTGTTGCCATGATTGCTAGTTGCCGCGGTTGCGGTTGCCGCCGC
>CAZNBU010000529.1:0-584 GCA_964571035.1 uncultured Planctomycetaceae bacterium
GCGCCGCAAACTGGCTGGCCTGCCCGACTCCTTTGAAGGCGAACTCACAGGCCTTGGCCCGCTGCAAGCCGCGGAGCAATCCGAGCGGCACGAGTACCTGTTTCGGGCGCTGACAAGGCTTTCCGAGCGCTATCGCGCAGTGCTGATCAAGCGCTATCTGGAGGGTCAGGAGTACAAGGAGATTGCCGAGGATCTGGGGCTGAGCATCGGCGCGGTCGAAGTGTGTATGCACCGTGCCCGCAAGGCTTTAGCGGCAGCGATGAAGGAGTTCATGATCGAGGGAGACTTTTAGCAACCGACAATCGCGCAGAACGCCCTAAAACCCCTGTAAGCGCGAGTTACAACCAGCCACCTAAAGCTTGAGCGTAGAAACGGACCCCTTGCAGCATGAGGCAGGATGAATTGACAATCATGATGCATTGTGCAATCGACGGCGCGTTACCCGCAACCGAGCGGGAAGCGTTTGCGCGTGCGCTGGCTTCCGACCCCTTATTGAAAAGTGAGTACGAGGAATTGCTGGCAGTTCACGCCGCCACACAGCAGTTGTTCAAGCAGGTGGCGTTGCCGGCAGACTTCTCAGCCCG
>CAZNBU010000529.1:594-2605 GCA_964571035.1 uncultured Planctomycetaceae bacterium
GCGATGGCGTCCCGGCGGATACGTCCGACCGCGTACGCATGCCTGAGCAGCGCTCTATCAGCCGGCGCCGCGCCTCGATTGCGAGGATGCACCGCCGCCAGGCAAGGATTTACGGCGCGGTGGCATTCTTCAGCGCCGCGGCGGCACTTGTACTGGCAGTCGGCGTTGTGACGGGGGCGTTCTCCCGCACGCCGAGCCAGGGGGATGACGTCAGAACAAGCCAGGGCGGGCCTGGCGTGGGAGGGGACAACCGCACCGACTCTCCCGGTTCTGACGCAGAGGAAGGGGGGGCTACGTCCCCCGCAAGGGGTACCGAAGCCTCCCCGGAATCTGTTCCCAAGGCGCCTGAGAACGACGGCGCCGAGCCTGAACCCGAACCCGAATCACCGGCGCCGACGCGCACACACGGCGATGTCGTGGAGCACCCGGAGCCTGTAAACACGCCGGAGCGGGAACCTGTGTCGCCCGAGCCGAAAGACACGCCACGCGACGACGGCGGCGGCGCCACCGTAGAGAAAGAAAAGCCCGAGCCGACGACACCGGCGGCGCCGGATGCCGGCCATTCTGCAGCGCCGCCCGTAACCGCGCCGCGCGAGTTGGGGTCGCTGACGGTGCTTTCCGGCCGCATTGAAGCGCTGGGCCGGGACGGTGCCTGGAAGCGCCTGGGCGATACGCAGGTGTTCACCTCGGGTACCAACCTGCGTACGAACGTGAACGGCGTGGCTGTGCTGTCTGTGGGCGGCACGACGCTGGTGCTCGGCAAGGGCTCGGAAGTTTCGTTCTCGGAGCAAGGCGCGGCATCGCTGGTAAGCGGCGAAGTAACGCTTGACCGGCCCACAGGGCGCGGCGGCGAGGAGTTTGACCTGCGTTGCGGCGAATACGTAGTGACCCTGACGCACGGGTGCACTGTGGTAACCCGCAAGCTGCACAGCATCGGCGTGCGCCACGCGGTCGGGTTCGCTTCGGTGAACAATGAGCAAGTGGGCGCGCTGCTGCTGGATGGCGGCAACGAAGTCGAAGTCGATTTCGGCAAAGCCTACGCAACGCCCAAGGCCGGCAGGATCCTGCTGCCGGACTGGAGTGGTGAAGCCCGCGCGTTGGCCGTCCTGACGGCCATCGACGCCACGCTGATGGCGCGTGAGTGGAAGGGCGGCGAGCGCCGCATCGTTGACCGCGCGCTGCCCAGCGACCTTGAGCGCATCATGCGCCACCCGGTGGAATCCGACCGCATGGTGGAGTTCCTGGGCAAGACGATCGGCAACACGGCGATCAGCGGTCGCGCGCTGTGCCAGATTGTGGGCGAAGTTGAAAACGCCTTCATTGAAGAGGCCGACTTCCTGCCCGGTGAAATCACGCGGCATGCGGGCACAGCTGTTGAGAAGGCCAAGGACTTCAGCGACTGGCAGGTTGCATTCAAGCTGCTGCTGCACCCCCCGGTGCCGCGGCCGGCTTCTGCATCGAAAGAGCCTGACTGCCCAGCCGAAGAAAAACCCGGCAGGACCCCGCGCGTGCCGCGGCGCATCACGGACGCCCCGGAAGAGGTGCCCGGCAAGTAGACGAAGCAAGTGCCCCGGGCTTCAGCCCTCCCGAAGCCCGTCCCTTGGGGGAATGGGCCGGCAATCGCCGGCCCATTGTTATTCCGACTTGTCGGTCGCCCGCTGCAGCCAAACGCGAATCTTCTCGCGAACAGCCTCATAGTGAGGGTCGCGCTCAAGCGCCTCGGCGAAGTGCCTGGCAGCCTCGGCGTACTTTTCCTTCATGTAGGCCACGTGCCCTTGGTAGTAGGCGGTCTCGAACGCCATCGGGTTCAGGTTGCGCAGCGAGCGCACCGGCGGCTCCAGCTCCTTGAGGTCGCCCGAATCCAGCGCATCGCGCGCCAGATTCAACTGCTTGCGGAACTCCGCTATGTCGCCAGCCAGCGTGAACCGCGCATCGCGCGACAGGTTGTCGGTGCGCTTGAACGACATGCGCAACGCGCCGCCCGGCTTCGCTGCCAGCATGTTGGCCGCCG
>CAZNBU010000530.1:0-2588 GCA_964571035.1 uncultured Planctomycetaceae bacterium
GCCATCAAACGGCGCAGCGTGCCGATATCCTTCACCCAGCCGAAGGCCTCTTCGATCATCTTTCGACGACGCAGACTGACCGCGTAGCCTTCGGTGGTCTTGATGTGCGCGGGCACGGCGCTGCCTTGGGTCTTGGCGGCCACATGCGGGGCGATCCCCAAGGCCGTCAGGGCGCCCACGAAGTCGGCGGTGTCGTAACCCCGATCCGCTGCCACCGTCGGCTTGCGGGTCCCGCGAGCGGGTTTGACGCTGCGCTTGACCATCACCAGCGCAGCCTCACGTTCGGCGGTCCCGGTGGCCGGGGTCGTGTGCACATCGACGATCAGCCCGTGCCGGTTCTCGGCCAGTGCATGCGTGGTGTAGCTCAGAAACGCCATGCCGCCGCCCTTGCTCGCCAGGCGCGACTCGGGGTCGGCACGCGAAACGTGCGTCGCGTTCGAGCGCTTCTGGCCCCGGAAATCGACCTCGGGATTGCGGCCCTGGTCCGGTCCGGGCGGTTCATCGGAGCCGTCGCGCGCAGCCATGCTCTTGTGCGAGGCCCACGCCCGCAGCAGCGAGCCGTCGACGCTGAAATGCTCATCGGACACCAACTCGGCCCATTCGGCGATCGCCACCACGCCGCCGAAGAACTCGCGCATCACGCTCTCCTTGAGCAGACGCTCGCGGTTGGCCGAGAAGGTCGAGTGATCCCAGATCGCCTCGTCCAGCGTCAGGCCCACGAACCAGCGATACATCATGTTGAAATCAATATGCTCGACCAGCGCACGCTCCGAGCGGATCGAGAACAGGCACTGCAGCAGCGAGGCGCGCAGCAGCCGCTCCGGCGCAATCGAGGGGCGTCCGCCTTCGGCATAAAGCGCATCGAACTGCGCCGACATCGAACGCAAAACCAGATCGCCGGGCACCTTCACCCGGCGCAGTGGATGGTCCTGCGGAATGCGATCCTCAAGATTGACGTAGCTGAACAAGCGGCTCTGTTTATGGTCGGTGCCGCGCATCGGAAGAATCGAAGTGGTAATGCAGATCGTATTATAACGTCCCGAAAACGCTTGCCAGTGCTGAGATCTGACTAAATCAACAGAGGTGGCCCCGATGGGCTGGACAGGAAATCCGGTTCGATAAGTGGAGCCTTGCCGGTTAGGACCGGATGCCCGGGGTCTGGGTTGGTTTTGACGTTTTCATATTTTTAAGAAATCGGTTCGAGCTCGGTGGAGCTTGTGGGCGAAGGGCTGCGCGGTGGGAAAGTCGTCAGACTTTTCCACGGCAAGCGGCCCGGTGCGCGAAGCGCATCGTCCACAAATCCACGGAGCCAGCCTTTGTGCCGTCATGCCGCCAGCGGCGTCTCATCGCCGAGCGTGCCGAAGTACGCCTGGTCGGGGGTGCGCCCGTCGTGGGCGCGGTGCGGCCGGCGTTCGTTGTAGAAGCGCAGGTAGGCGCCCAACTGGGCCTTGGCCTCGGCGACACTGTCGTAGGCCTTGAGATAGACCTCTTCGTACTTCACGCTCTTCCACAGCCGCTCGACGAAGACGTTGTCGCGCCAGCAGCCCTTGCCGTCCATGCTGATCTGGATGCCGTTGTCTTTGAGCAGGTCGGTGAAGTCGGTGCTGGTGAACTGGCACCCCTGATCGGTATTGAAGATCTCCGGGCGCCCGTAGCGATGCAGCGCTTCGCGCACCGCATCGAGGCAGAAGTCGGTGGTCAGGGTGTTCGACAGCCGCCACGCCAGCACTCGGCGCGAGGACCAATCGATGATGGCGAACAGATATACGAAGCCCCTGCGCATCGGGATGTAGGTGATGTCGGCGGCCCACGCCTGGTTGGCCCGATCGATCTTCAGATCCCGCAGCAGGTACGGATAGATCTCGTCACCGCGGCGGCGCCGGGACGTGTTGGGCTTGCGATAGAGCGCCTCGATGCCCATGCGGCGCATCAGCGTGCCGACGTGCTTGCGCCCGATCGCATGCCCCTCGGCGCGCAGCAAAACCCGCAGCATCCGCGCTCCGGCAAACGGATGCTCGAGATGCAGTTCGTCCATCCGGCGCATCAGCGCCAGATCGTGTGCCGACACCTTCCGCGGCGTGTAGTATGCCGACGAGCGCGCCAGATGCAGAATCCGGCATTGCTGCGTCAGCGGCAGTTCGTGGGTGCGGTCGATCATTTTCTTGCGCTCAGCAGGCCCGCCTTGGTGAGCGCGCTTTCTAAAAAATCATTCTCCAGCGTCAGCTGCCCGATCTTGGCGTGCAGCTTCGTCAGATCCGGCGCGGCCGTCGCGGGCGCCGAGGCGTCACCGAACACGTGCGCGGCGCGCTCCATCAACTGGCCCTTCCAGTCGGCGATCTGGTTCGGATGGACGTCGAACTGCTGCGCAAGCTCGGCCAGCGTCTTGTCCCCCTTGAGCGCGGCCACCGCCACTTGCGCCTTGAACGTTGGCGAGTGGTTCCGCCGTTTCCTTCTCGTCATGCTCTTGCTCCATTTCAGGGCCGCTTACGCGGCCATCGCTGGGGCAAGGCTACCACCTATCCGGCTGTCCGAATTTCCAGGGCCCGCTCTAATAACGGGCCTTACGGAAACAGAGTGGGCGTCCTCAG
>CAZNBU010000531.1:0-2582 GCA_964571035.1 uncultured Planctomycetaceae bacterium
GGTCCAGGCTGTGCGCCACATTACCGGCGCGTTCACAAGCCAGGCGTTCATGCGAGTGGCGCGTTCTTCGGCGCCCGGCGCGCGCTGCTTGCGGACGTCGGCCACTACCTTGTCGCAGTTGCGCCGCGCCTTGGCCCATGCGGCGTTGAGCGCTTCCTCATCTTTGAAGTTGTCCCAGTACTGCATGGCGACGGCGATCATCCGGAAGTGGTAGGCGCGGCCGGACTTGATGTCTTCAATGATGGTGCGCTGGCCGTCGGACTTTGTTTCGTCCTTCCTGGGCGTCATCGTGACCCGCCCAAGCTTGATGTCGGCTTCGCGGTAGTGGCCCAGGCGCAGCAGCAGCAGGCCTTCCATGTAGTCGCGGACGGCGACGTGCATGTCGGCTGTCTGCTTTTCGATGGAGTCCTTGAACGCCTTTTCGTCGCGTTTGTAGGTCTCCAGCAGCTCGCGGTAGCGCGTGAGAACCTTTGCGCCGTCCACTTCGGCGGGCGGCGGCGTGCCTTCCTCTTTGTCAGCGGGTGGCGGGGCGTCGTCCTTGCCGGACTGGATGCGCTTGCGTACCTCTTCCTTTTCAATGCGCGGGAAAACCTGTGCGTTCAGTGGCGCGGTTAGCCACAGCGTGAGGAACAGCGAATGACCAATAACCAATAACCAATAACCAATGGTAAAGGGCTGCCGCCATTCACTGGTCATTGGTAATTGGTTATTGGTCATTTGCTGTTCAGCAGAAGTACCGCGCTATCAATCGCTGGCGATTCCGTACCGCTCCATCTTCTTACGCAGACCGAGACGGGAAAGCCCCAGCATCTCCGCGGCGCGGGACTTGTTGCCCTTGGTACGCTCGATGGCTTCCACGATCTTGCGCTTCTCCACGTTCTCGACCATGTCTTTCAGCGACCCGCCGGATTCAGACATCTCTTCTTCTTCCGCCACCTGCCGCAGTTGGGAACTCAGCAGCGCGGCGTCCACTTTCTTGCCGTCCGACAGCGCGACCAGCTTCTTCACTTCGTTCTCAAGCTCGCGCACGTTGCCGGGCCAGTGGTAGCCGGCCATCGCGCGCAGCACGCCGCGGTCCATCTTGAGGTTGTGGTGCCCGGACTCCTTGGCGGCTTGCTTGAAGAAGGCGTCCACCATCAGCGGGATGTCTTCCTTGCGCTCGCGCAGCGCCGGCAGCCGGATCGTCACTACGTTGATGCGGAAGTACAGGTCCTGCCGGAACGCGCCCTTGCGCACCTGCTCAGCCAGGTCCTTGTTGGTCGCGCACACCAGGCGAAAATCCACCTTGCGGGTGGTCTTTCCGCCGATGGGGCGAATCTCGCCTTCCTCAATGACGCGCAACAGCTTGGCCTGCATGGCGGGGCTGATCTCGCCGATCTCGTCGAGAAAGATCGTGCCGCCGTCCGCCAGCCCGAACAGGCCGACCTTGTCGCGGTCGGCGCCGGTGAACGCGCCCTTGGTGTACCCGAACAGCTCGCTCTCAAACAGCGTGTCGGGAAGTGCCGCGCAGTTCTCGGCGACAAAACGGCCGGACTTCGCGCGCGAGCTGTTGAAATGCAGCGCCCGCGCGATCAGCTCTTTGCCCGTGCCCGGCTCGCCGAGGATCAGCACCGGCACCGGCAGGTCCGTCACCTTGTCCAGCATACGGAAGACGTCCTGCATGCCGGCGCTGTTGCCGATGATGTTGCTGTAGTCGTGGTCCCACTTGCGGGTGTCGCGGCCTTCGGCTTCGAGGCGCAGGGCGGTCAGCTCGGCGGTCTGCATGTCGAGCTTGGCTTCCAGTTCACGGCGCACGTCGTCGAGCTCGTTCTCAAAGTTCGCGATCTGCGCAGCCAGCGCTTCCTCAGCCGCGCGGCTTAGCGCGGCGCCCGCGGCGACCGCCACCAGGTTCGCTGTGCTTTCGAGCAGGCTTACCTGTGAGTCGGTGAACTCGGATTCCTTGGATTCGCGCTCAACGTACAGCACGCCGGCCATGCGCTCGCCCGCCTTGATCGGCACGTACACCGCGGGCGGCAGCGTCGCGGTGCGCGGCTTGGTCTGCGTGTGGGCGCGCGGGCTCAGCAGCTTGTTGGCGGTGGACTGGAAGCTGGGTGGCAGCTCGCTTTCGGGCGAGCCGCTGATGAAGTTGTAGAAGGCGCGCACTTTGGCTTCGCCGCGTTCGTCGGCAACGGCGATCGCCACGCGCACGCCCGGCAGCAGCGTGCCGACAAAGCGCGCGGCGGCGTGGAAGATCGACTTGGGCGTGTCCTCCTGCGCGGCTTTGGCGAACGCGATCAGCGCGTCCTGGATGCCGAGCGCGAACGGCTCCGCGCCGGGTTTGGCGATGTCGGGGATGGCTTCGATGGCGTTCTTGGTTTCGAACGCCGAGCTTTCTTCAGAGTAGAGCGAGATCTTGGCGTTGCCGATCTGGAACATCTCGCCGAATTCAAGCCGGCTTTCGAGTACAGGCTCGCCATGCAGGAAGGTGCCGTTGCGGGATTTCAGGTCGCGCACGACCCAGGTTTTGTCGGGTTGCTGCTCAAGTACACAGTGGTGGCGGCTTGCCTTTTCGTCGATCAGCATGACGCTGTTGTCGGGCGCGC
>CAZNBU010000532.1:0-2579 GCA_964571035.1 uncultured Planctomycetaceae bacterium
CAACCACGACATCGTGCTGGTGCGCGGCGCCGGTGACGCCAGTGAAGTCCTTCTGAGCAACGGCGCGGGACAGTTCGGAACGCCGCTCGCCCTGGCGACGTCGCTGGATTCACGCGGGGCCGCGCACGGGGACCTCGACGGCGACGGCGACCTCGACCTGTTTTTCACGCATACAGGCGGCGGCGAGATCTGGGCCAATGGCGGCGTCACCCCAAGCGTGATCGCCACGACGCCACCCGCGCACACCGCGGGCGCCGGGCCGTGGGCGGCAACGTTCAACACGCCGCTGGCCGCAGGCGCAGAGAGCTATCTCAGGGTCTCGTCGTCGGTTGGTGTGCCCGGCAATGCATCGCTGGCGGGTGACACCATCACGTTCACGCCCACCGCTACGCGGGCCGGCGAAACCTACCGCATGCTGCTGCTGCCCGGGTTGCAGTCTGCAAGCGGCGCGGCTCTCGCGCAGCCGTTTACAGTGCGCTTCAGGGCCCCCACCGCGACGTCGCCGGCGCAGTTTGCTTCGTTTGCGGACGCGGCGGGCACGGATACTTGGCGGGCGGCGATTGCCGCGGACATCAACGGTGACGGCCTGCTTGACATCGTCGCGTCGCGCGGGACCTCGCTGGTGGTGCTGACGCAGTCGGCAGGCATGCAGTTCACCGCGGGCAGCGCGTTCGGGACCGGCACACTGCTGGACGAGTTGATGGCAGCCGACGTCAACAACGACGGGCGGGTGGACGTCATTGCAAACAATGGCGGCAACGGGGCGGCGCTGTTGACACAGCAAACCAACGGCTCGTTCCAGGAGACGCAGCTGATCGCGTCGGGCCGCGTGCTCGGAATGGAAGACCTGGATGGCGACGGGTTCCGCGACGTTGTGTTCGCAACCACCGCGGGCGCCGCATCGCTGCTGTGGAACAACGCCGGCACGTTTGCTTCCGGCGGGTTGCTGACCGGCAGCGCCATCTACGGTTCGCGCGTGTGCTTCGGCGACGTGAACGGCGACGGTCTGACCGATGTCTCGTGGGGAAGCCGCGTCATCCGCAACCTCGGCAACCGCGGGTTTGCGGTGCATCAGTCAATCGCCACTGACATCCTGCTGTGGGCGGACTTGGACAACAACGGCTCGCTGGATGCCGTCAGCACGCTGCGCCTGTACTCGAACCAGGGCGGCACGCTGGTCAGCGGCGCGCTGCACGGGTTCGACGGCGACCTTCAGTGCTGCGGCGACATCAATGGGGATGGCGCGCTTGACGTGCTGTATCGAACAACGCAGGGCGCGTACGTGTGGCACCTCAACAACGGCGCCATGGTGTTCAGCGCGCTGCCGGCGCTGTCTGACGTGCAGTCGTTTGACGGGGTGGCGGGCGCGTTCGACATCAACGGTGACGGGCGCCTCGACGTGCTCGCAACCAGCAGCACCGGCCCCGTTCGTATTGTCACCCAGGGCGGAGCGCCCGTGGTGGCTGGCGTCGCTCCGGCGCACGAGCAGCTTGCGCCCGCAAACTCACAACCACGCCTCACGTTCAGCGAACCCGCGGACACCACCTCTCTGGCCCAGGACGGCATCGTTGTCAGCACCGGCATGCGCGGAAGACTCAGCGGCGCGCCCGGGTTCCTTGCGGGGGGCACGCAGTTGCAGTTTGCGCCCGCGCAGGGGCTCAGGGCGGGCGAGACCGTGCAGGTCACGCTGCGCGGCGGGCTGGAAGGCACGCAGTCGTCCGGCACCATGGCGCCGTACACGTGGCGTTTCAGGGTCGGCGGGTTGCCGGCGACGGCAAGCTTCCCGCAGGAAAGCGCGTTGTATGCCGCAAGTTCTGATTCGCGCCACGCAGCCGTCGGGGACTTTGACGGCGACGGCGACCTGGACCTGCTGGTGTCCAGCCACCTCGAGCAGGACTACATCTACTGGAACGCCGGCAACGGAACATTCAGCTTAAGAGCCGCTTTCGGCGCACCCGGGTCGCTTGCGGCGCACCTCGTCACAGCCGATATCGATCTGGACGGCGACGTTGACGTCGTGCTGTCGCGCAGCGGCACTTCGGTCGAGGTCTATCGCAACCAGGGCGGCGGGACGTTCGCACTGACCGTTCACGCGCAGTCCGGCACGCACCCGGTGCTGGCCGATCTCAACGGCGACGCCTACCCCGACCTGATCACGGCTACCGGATGGTCGGCAGGCGGCGCAGCCGGATTCTCGGTAGTGCAGGCATGGCCGGGTGCTATCGCCGCCTCGACATGGCACGCGGCAGCAGCCGGCGACGTCAACAATGACGGATGGCTGGACGTTGTGCTGGCGTCGAGCACATTGAATCGCATCCAGGTGCTGTACTCGTCGCCGGCGGGGCTGGTCGCCGGGCCAATCGAAAACGAAACGCTGTCGAACCTGCTACACATTGAAGTAGCGGATTTCGACGCAGACGGCGTAGCCGACGTGCTGGTATGCCAGCAGACGCAGACGCCGATGGTGTTCCGGAACACCGGCGCGGGCAACCTCAGTTTCCTGAGTTCGTTGACGCAGGCGCCGTCCGGTGGCGGCGGAGTCATCGTCGGTGATTTCAACGGCGACAGCATCCTCGACC
>CAZNBU010000533.1:0-2573 GCA_964571035.1 uncultured Planctomycetaceae bacterium
AGTTGCCGTCGCCTTCGGTGGTCATGGCCCAGAACTCGCCGGTGATCTTCACCTTGGGCTTCACGCGCGTGTAGTCGCACTTGATGCCGTCGAACATCTTGCGGATCTGCTTGAGCGCCGCGTCGATCTTCTCGCCCGAGTGCATGGCGCCGCCGACCAGCTTCTTGGCCTCAACGAGCACCTTGTTGGTTTCGCCCTTCTTCACTTCGTAGGGGCGCAGCTGGTAGCCCAGGTCGTTCAGCAGGTCGCCGATCATCACCGCCTGCACCAGCGCCTTGAAGAAGTCCTTGTTGAAATCAATGCCGCCCTCTTCTGCGACTTCGTCGCCGGCGGCTTTGCTGATGCCCTTGGACTGTTCGAACAGCAGGACGCGGAACCCGTCAAACCCAGCGTCGCGCAGGGCTTTGCGGTATTCGGCTTCGTACATGCCGAAGCGGCATGGGCCGCACGCGCCCGCGGTCAGGAAGACGTACTTTTCCTTGATCTCCTGCACGCTCAGGCCGTCGTTGTCGCGCAGGCGCTGCAGGTGCTGCACCAGATTGCCGACCGTGTAGTAGGTCGGGTTGCACTGGCCGCGGTTGCCGAACTCCTTGCCCACGGTCAGCGCGTCGTTGTCGGGGCAGGGCATGGCTTCGACCTTGTAGCCCATGCCGCGGATCGCGAATTCGAGCAACTGCTCGTGCGCGAGCGTGAGCCCGCCGAACAGGATGGTCGTGTTTTCGCGCGATTGCTTGAGAAACTTGTGCTCAACCGGCTTTTCGAAGTGCTTCACGCCCTCCTCTTCGATGCCCAGCTCTTTGCGCAGCTCGGCCTCGTAGGCCTTGAGCTCAGAGTCAACCTGCGTCTCCAGCATGTCGTTCGGTGTCATGACCGACCTCTCCGTTCTGGTTCGCCAACTATCTTCGTTCAGCCGTCAGCTCGCGCTTCAGGCCCTTGCTTTCAGTCTTTCGGCGCCACACTGACGCCGTTGATTCCGATTTGCCCCGGGCCAAGGGTCAGCGTGACGTCCTCCGCGCCGCGGCGCACGATGATCTTGACGCTCTGCCCTTCCCCGACGGCGTCTCTTGCCGTGATGACCTCGCTGATCGATTTTACGCGCACGCCGTTGTAGTGCGTGAGGATGTCGTTGACCTTGATGCCAGCCAAGGCGCCCTGGCTGTCCTGCCCGACCGAGGTGATGCGAATGCCGGCAACGGATACTTCCCTGCCGTCCAGTAACTGCTGCGCGTGCTTGCGCACGCTTTCGTCCTGATCGTTCTTTGCCGCGTCTTCGATGGCGGCCCAGGCCTGTGCCGTATCTTTGCCCGCCAGCGTTGTCAGGGCTTTGATGCGGTAGGCAGCGTTATCGCGGTTCTGCGCTACATAGTCGCCGAGATAACGGACGGACGTGGGGCTGTTGATGTCGCGCAGGGCGTCAATGGATGCGAACGCCTCGTAGCCTTTGGACGAAAGAAGCAGGTTGCCCACCAGGGTCGCGCGCTTGCCTGCGTCTTCGCTGTTCCACCACGGTGCGCTGTAGATGGCGTTGATGCGGAAGTCGGCGCCTTGGTCCGGATCGGTAAGGCCCTTTTCAACCAGGCCCCACTCACGGATCAGCGACGTGTACTCCTGCATGTTCAACCCGAGCGTGCCGGGGCCCTTGCCCCAGTTCTCGCCAAGCCCGTAGTCGCCCGCGATCTTCAGCCACAGCTCGATCGCCTTGTCGTACGCGCGCGGCCCGAGCTTCTGGATATCCCACAGCGCCGTCATGGCTGCGGTCTTGTCCTTGCCGTTGAAGGCGGTCTGGAATGCGGTTTCGAGCTTGTTGATTCGCTGCGCCAGCTCTTCGTCGCTGAGGTGCTCCGTGATGCCGTGCTCTGCCAGCACGCCTTCCAGCTTCTCGATGCGGGCGCGGTCCTGCCTGGCTTGCTCGTCTGTCTTGAGCTTCAGGTCGTTGAGCTCGGCCTGCACCTTCTTTGCCCGGTCTTCGGCTTCGCCCTTGGCGCGGGTTTTGTCTTCCAATTCGTCGGCAAAGTCGGCGCCGGCCTTGGCCTTGCGGTTGGCTTCTTCGAGCTGCTTGCGCAGGTCGTCGATTTCCGACTCGTGCTTTTTCTGGTCGGTTTCGAGCGAGGCGATCCGGTGCTGTTGCTCCTCGGCGCGGCCGTCGTCTTTGGGGCCGCCGAACAGCAGCATGCCGCCGACTCCTGCGGCTAACCCGAGGACCGTGCCCAGCACTGCGGATGTAGTTGCCTTGTCCATGGTTCTCTAGCTTACGCTTGCCAACTCGGGATCGCTCTTTTCCTGTTTCGGCCCTTCGCTTCGGGCTCCAGCCTTCTGCATCAGCTCCCGCTTCTTTTGTTCGAGCTTTTCGCGCAGCAGGTTTTCTTTCTTCTTCTTGTCGACCATGTCCTCGATGTAGCGCTTGAGGAAATAGTCGATGGTCTCGGTGCGAATCTTGATCGCGCCGGTCGGCTTGTTTTCGTCGATGTCGTGGAACGTGAAGTAGGGCGTCAGGCTTTCGGTGACGATCTCTTCGACCGCGCTGTAGATCGGCGCGTCGTGGCCGCACTTGAAGCTGCTGAGGTCCAGCGCGA
>CAZNBU010000534.1:0-2572 GCA_964571035.1 uncultured Planctomycetaceae bacterium
GTCGCCGAAGCGAGCGACGGCAAGATCCTCTGCCTCGACAAGCATGAACGCTGGCCCTGCCTCACCGGCTTCGGCCTTTCCCGCAAGGGCGCTCTCGAAGCGCAGATCGAGCGCGCGGAGGAACGCGCGCTGCGCCTTGGCCGCCAGCGCTTTCAGGAAGGCTTGGCGGGCCGGGCTCACGCGATCCAAATCGTCGGCGATCACCATGCGCGGCGACACGTCCCAACTCGGCAGCTTGGCGGCTGCGATCCACAGGGCGTCTTCAGGGTCGGCACAGCGCGTCTCCGCCAGGCGCGAACGGTAGCGTTCCACTACACCGAGCAGCACGCGCACGCGCTCGCCCAGTGGCTCAACCCAATCGGCAAGGCGATCAGCTGTGCGCTGCTCCGGCGGGAGCGCCTGTGCGATGCGCTTCCATGCGGTTTGCAGCTCGTCCACCAGCGGGCGGCCGGCGCGGCGACGGTCGCCAAGCTCATCCAGCGTTTCGTTCAGCGCCGCAAAGAAATCGAAGTCGCGCTCGACGTCGGTGCGCAGACGCAGCGCGGGCTCAAACTCATTGAGCAGTTGGCGCGCGACGCGCTCGGGCGAGCCGGCTGGATAGTGAACGCCGTAGGATCCCTCAAACACGCGCGCGCGCAGGCTGGAGGCACGGCGATCCGGGGTGGCGAGATGCAGGACCGCCAGGTGATCCAGCGGATCAGCCTGCGCCAACGCCGCGCGCACCTGCGCGATCAGCCAATCGCTGTCGTCGCGCCCAAGGTCAACCCGCAGCAGCTCAATGCCCATGCCGCGAGTGTACTTGTGTGGGCGACAATGGGGGACTGTCCCCGAAGTTGGGGACTGTCCCCGCTACTGGATGCCATGAAAGGCTTTCAGCAGGCCGTAGAGCAGGCGAAGCATAAGTCTTTCAGACGCTTGCTTCGAACGCGTCCGGGTTCAATGCTGCCGTTGTGTTGCGTCCAGATGCGGGGACAGTCCCTCGGCTTCGCCGGGGACAGTCCCCCTTAAACAAACGGGGGAGGCTACACACCTCCCCCGCTCCCGGGGCGAGGGAGAGCCGAGGCGCCCTCCCTCAACTGCAATTTGGACAGCAGGACACCGGCGCCCTTGCAGAGCCTCAGGGCTGGAATCGCTGCAGGTTGTATTGATCAGGGTTCCCCCGCCCCGGACAGACCGCCGCCTGCGCGGCGCAAAGCCGCTTTGTCAGGCACACGGATGTCCCCGGGAGAAAGAGCGGGTTGGCGTGGAGAGGTTCGCCCGTGCTCGGGGTCGCGTCACCGCGCCCACCCGCTCCTTACACGAATAGAAACGGGCGCGGTTGCGGCGGGTTCATGTAAAAGCCGGACTTGGTTTAACACAGAGGCACAGAGTTACGAAGGAACTGCAACTACGATCAGGATTATCAGGATGTTCAGGATTGAGAGGACATCATCCTGCTAATCCTGATCATCCTGACAGCCTTTGCCTTCTCCGTTACTCCGTGTCTCTGTGGTGAAAACTCAGCGGGCGCAGGTGCCGCCGTCTACCGGTAGATTGGCGCCGGTGATCCAGTCGGCTTCCGGGCTGCACAGGAACAGGGCCGCCGCCGCCACGTCCTTGGGCAGGCCGATCGCGTGCAGCGGGTGGATCTGCTCCATCTGGCTTCGCCACTCCTGGTAGCCGAGCTCGCCCTTGTTGTCGTCCTGCATCGGTGTGTCGATCACGCCCGGGCTTACCGTGTTGAAGCGAATGCCAAACTCGGCGTAATCCAGCGCGCAACACCGCGTGAACATGTCGAGCCCCGCTTTGCTGACCGAGTACGCAAGCTGGTGCTGCTCGCCCTGCCGCCCGAGGTTGCTGGAGATGTTCAACACGCAGGCGCCGTGGCCGCTTTCCTTCAGCATCGGCAGGCACGCCTGCGTTACCAGAAACGCGCCGCGCAGGTTCACAGCCATCAGGCGGTCCCACATCTTGACGCTGGTGGTCTCGGCGTTGCCGCGCTCAGTGATGCCGGCGTTGTTGACCAGGATGTCCAACCCGCCCAGTAGCTCGCGCACCTTGCGGGCTAGCGAGGCTACGTCTTCGGCGTCGCTGACGTCGCACTCGGCAAAGTGGATGCCCGGAAAGCGCGGCTTGATTTCGTCCACGGTCTCTTTGAGCGGACCGTGGCGACGGCCGCAGATGACGACGTGCGCGCCGTTTTCAAGGAAGCAGCGTGTGATCTCGCGCCCGATGCCGGTACCGCCACCGGTAACCAGCACGCGTCTGCCGTCAAGTTTTCCACCCATGGGCGCCCATGTAAGCAAAGGCGCTGGGGAAAGCGAAGATAGTTGATAGTTGGCAGGCGCACCCGCCGTGTAGTTGCAATCAACTGACCTATGGGTACTGGACCGTCACGGTTGTCGTAGTGCCGCCGTGGGCGTGGAAGGCGCCCACCACCCGCAGCAGTCGCGGTTGCAGCGCCTTGATCAGGTCGTCAGCGATGCGGTTGGTGACGGCTTCGTGGAAGATGCCGACGTTGCGCCAGGCGTGGATGTAGAGTTTGTAGGCCTTGAGCTCGACGCACTTCCTGTCCGGCACGTACGTAAGGATC
>CAZNBU010000535.1:0-410 GCA_964571035.1 uncultured Planctomycetaceae bacterium
CATCCTGTTGAAGCCTAGGTTTCGATTCAGGGGGAGCAAGCCCGGCGCGGTTGCGTCCGAGAGGTCCAGCGTGGCACCTGCCGGCAGGTGGAAGTCAGCACCGTCGATATCAACGTACACTCCATTGGGGCCCGTACTGACGTTGGCGGGGTCGATCCCCACCAGTTCGGTGTACGAAACGATGTTGTCCGCAAGCACGGCGGCTGTAAGGAAGTTGCTGCCCGCAGAGGGCTCGGCTCGGCCGTCATCCGCCATTACGGTGCCAGCCGGCGCTTCGATGAACAGGTCGTAGGCGGCAGGACTGGTAACGAAGAGTTTGCCGCCAAGGGCGATTCGGGTGCTGTCCAGCGTCAGCTGCGTTCCCGGGCGCAGTACAAGCCGCTTGTCCGCCTTGTGCAGCGTCAGCCGCG
>CAZNBU010000535.1:420-2571 GCA_964571035.1 uncultured Planctomycetaceae bacterium
GGTCGTGGCGTCGCCGCCGCTGAGGTCGATCGTGATCGGCATGCCCGTCAACGTCGGCCGTTCGGTCGGAATCGGCGGGAACTGCTCCGGCACAATGATCGTGCCGCCGCCACCGCCGCCATCATCGTTGTCCTCATCGGGACAACCCGCCAGCACCAAAGCCGCCGTCGCAAGCATTGGAATCATCAAGAGTCGCGCCCAAGCGCGAAACTGCACCCCGTCCGTCATTTCGATCTCCTGTGAGTCGGCCAGCCGCCCGGCAATTGCCGCTGCGCGCCGCTGCCGCATGTGAGCGCAACGATGGTGCATGCAAGGTGTGCCTGTCGTCAAGACCTGCCTAGGGTAAACAGGTCGGATGCACAAACTCGCACAGAGTTCAATCGGATTGCGGCAAGGGACGGAACGTAAACTCCAAGCGCGCGTGTGGCTGCTCTGGGGTCAGGCTGACGTTCTGGGAATCTGTGGTTACGCCGCCACCAACCTTGCCCAAGGCAACTGTGTAGCGTCGGGTCGAGGGAAGCCCTTCAAACTTGAAAGCGGCACTTCTGAACTTTTCCGATGCTCTGATTGGCGCTCCACGAGGCTCAAGCAAGAACACCTCGTACTCCGCGTCTTCCTGCGGGTTAGTAACTAGAACATCGATAACGCCTCTAGCCGGCATCAACCGAACCACACCGAGATCGCGTACTTCTCCCTCGCCAAGCACGACTTCACGGACTTCAATTTCGTACCCCGGAGCCTCCATTGCCAGCGCGCATTTTCCGGGCAAAAGACCCGCAATGATCGCATGTCCGCGGGTGTCAGTCATTCCGAACGAACCCTGTCCTGCGGACGTCTGCGTCAACCCCGGCACACTAGTCTTGGCCCAGTCCCAATTCACGTAGCTCCCGCCGGCCCGAGAGAGTCTTGCGGGACAAAGCGCAACGCCGTCGCCGGATTCAATCGTCGCCTTGACTGACGCAGAGCGGACTGGAATTGCCTGAACACGAGTAACGGCATCCGCATTGACAGGCAGCCGGTCCGAGTACCACATCAACCCATCTGGTACGTCACCCTCGTTTCTTGCACTCAACTGCTCCGACCGAACAAACACGCGGTAAGATCCTGGTTCCAATGTCGTCGACTGGTAGTTACCACCTCCGGGAATATCCTGTGCCATCCACGAATTCTGCGCACCCCCGACCGGTCCGCCCCCGATTGTTACCGCCAGAGACATCTCGCGTGGAAACAAAGACAGGTCCACTTCGACGACTCCTTTGCCACTGTCACCAATCGGTAACTCGACAATCACATTGCAGACTCCGGTATCGTCTCGGGCGATGGCGCCGTCGATAATCTCGCGCTTTGAGACAAACCCGGGCCGTCGCGACCGCACATCCACTACTAAGCTCAAACGTTCGCTTTTCGAAAGTTCCGCTCGCCCCCGCTCATCGACGACGTGTTGGACCACTCGCGCATTGGCGGTCCAAGACGAGAATTGTCCAGCATACGGCAATCCGTCGGCATATTGGATCGTAAGGGCAATTGTCTGATACCGCTCAACCACAACCCGCAGCCGGTCATCACTTGCCCCCCAAACTAACCGCACGGACTTTCGACCGTCGGGCAGTCTCCATTCGCCCCCCACTATCGCCAATGATCCCCTGTCGCCCGACTTGGCAGGCAGGCTAATCTCTCCGGTGCGTCCAGACGTGTGCCGACCCAAGTCCCGCTGCGCGCTACCCGTTTCTGGGCGGGCGAAGACTAAACCTTCAACATCGACGCCCACGGCGGGCAAACCATCCACATCCGACACAAAGGCTACTTGTATCGTCACAGCACGGCCGCCAGAGCCCGCCGGCTCGCCATCCGCATCAACTCGCACTGCTGTTCGCGTAGGGGTGGTTGTAGACGAGTCAGTAACTCGCTTGCGCCCTGATCCCGCCGAAGTATCAACACCACCACTCATCGGGTGGATAGCGGTATCGTCAGGTTGCCAAACGTTGACGACCCAACCGATGCCGGCACCAACTAGCGTCAGAACCAGTGCGCAAACGGCGAATCTAGTCCCCGATCTCATACTCCGACCCCGATAGCGGGGCTAATTGAGACTCCATACTCCCGGAGTCCCATCAGCCTTGTTGATAACTTGATCTAGCATTAGGTCCCACG
>CAZNBU010000536.1:0-2558 GCA_964571035.1 uncultured Planctomycetaceae bacterium
TGTAGACGCCGGTTTCATCCATGGGTCATTCCGCTGCACCCACGCCCGCCTTCAGGTACACGCGCAGCACCGACACGTCACCCGGGCCGATGCCGGGGATGCGTGACGCCTGCGCCAGTGTCAGCGGCTGAACGCGTGACAGTTTCTCGCGCGCTTCCTTGCGCAGGTTCTGCATCGCGTCGAAGCGCACGCCAGTCGGCACCCGAATGCCCTCCAATTCACGCAGCCGTGCGACTTCGGCGTCCTCGCGCTCGACGTACCCTGCATAACGGGCGTCGATCTCAAGCGTGTGCGCCGCTTCGGCGTCCAGTTGCGCCAGCGCCGGCTCGTGCTGCACAGCGCTCGCCCATTCGAACTGCGGCGTGCGAAGCCAGTCGTACAGCGTCTTGCCATCGACTCGCTTCGCGCGCAGCAGCTGATTGCCGCGCGCGTACTCGGCGCATTTGCCGTCAAACCGTTTTCGGCGCTCCGCGTCCGCGATGCCGAGCTCAATCGCCAGCGGCGTCAGGCGACGGTCGGCGTTGTCCGTGCGCAGGCGCAGCCGGTACTCAGCCAGGCTGGTGAACATGCGGTACGGCTCGTCGGTGCCGCGGGTGGTCAGGTCGTCGATCAGCACGCCGATGTACGCCTGGTCGCGGCGCAGCACCACCGGGTCGCGGTCAGCCAGCGTCAGCGCCGCGTTCAACCCCGCCATTAGGCCCTGCGCGGCGGCTTCCTCGTACCCCGTCGTGCCGTTGATCTGCCCCGCGAGGTACAACCCGCGCACGGGTTTGGCCTGCATCGTTGCGTCGATCTGCGTGGGCGGCACGAAGTCGTACTCCACCGCGTACCCGTAGCGCACGATGCGCGCATTCTCCAGCCCCGGGATGGTGCGCACCATCGCGTCCTGCACGTCGCGCGGCATGCTGGTGCTGATGCCATTGGGATAGATCGTGTCACTGTCGCGGCCCTCGGGTTCAAGGAAGACGTGATGGCTGGTCTTGTCGGCGAAGCGTTTGACCTTGTCCTCGATGGAAGGGCAGTAGCGCGGCCCCACACCCACGATCTGTCCGCTGTACAGTGGCGAGCGCGCAAGGTTGTCGGTGATCACCGCGTTCGTGCGCTCGTTGGTGTGCGTAATCCAGCACGGCACCTGCCGCACATCCAGCCGCGGCGTCAGGAACGAAAACGGCGTCGGCGGGTCGTCGCCCGGCTGTTCTTCCAGCCCTGAGAAATCAACGCTGTCCCGCGCCAGCCGCGGAGGCGTGCCGGTCTTGAGTCGTCCAAGCCGAAACCCCAGCGACGCAAGCTGCGTCGAAAGCCCCACGGAAGCCTTCTCGCCCGCACGCCCGCCAACAATCTTCTCTTCGCCATAGTGCAGCAGGCCGCCGAGGAATGTGCCGGTCGTAAGGACGACGCGAGGAGCGTGGAGTTCGCGGCCGTCCGACAGCTTCACGCCGCGGACATTTTGGATTTTCGATTTTGGATTTTGGATTGGGCCGTCGATCGCCCCTGCCGCTGAATCCAAAATCGAAAATCCAAAATCCAAAATCAGGCCAACGGCCTCCCCCTCAACAACCGTCAACCCGGGCGTGCTCTCGCACAGCGCCTGCGCCGCCTGCTGGTACGCGTCCTTGTCGGCTTGCGCGCGCGGCGAGATCACAGCCGCGCCCTTGCTGCGATTGAGCATCCGAAACTGGATGCCGGTAGCGTCGGTAAGCTGTCCCATCGCGCCGCCCAGCGCATCGATCTCGCGCACGATCTGGCCCTTGGCCACGCCGCCGATCGCGGGGTTGCAGGACATGCGGCCAATCCCGCCGCGCTCAAACGTCACCAGGCAGGTGCGCGCCCCCACACGGACTGCCGCCAAAGCGGCTTCAATCCCCGCATGCCCACCGCCAACAACAATGACGTCAAACTCACGCATCATGTGAACACTACCATGCCGATACTTGCTAATGAGGTGAAGTCCAAGTGCTAGGACTCGTCGCCCGTACGCTGCTCCAACCAAGCAGCAAGGTCGCGTGAGCCGTGCACAACGCCAAGCACATGTACCCTGTCGCCAACGATCTCAAACGGAATGATGATGTGGAACCTGCGAATCAGCACACGGCGAAAGTCGCCCCACATCGCACGATAGCTGAGAGGTCTTGCCACCACCTTGTCCAGCGCTACGTCTACTGCTTGGACAAATGCGTCGCCTAATCCGGCTTGCTTATCCTCAAACCACTCGGCGTATGACTTCACATCAGTGCGAAACTTGCGGTGGTACCGCAAGGTCAGCGCCATGACTTACTCCGCAGCCACGCCTTCACTTCCTCATGGCTATCGCCGGACTCCGGATTCTCGCGGAGCTCCTGGGCGCGGCGCTTCATTTCAGCCATCGCGACTTCCGAAATTGTGGTGGGTACGTCAACTTCTGAAATGGTATCCCAGATCAGGTCGATGATTGCCAAGCGCTGCGAAACGCTGAGCTTCCGAATGGCGTCAAGGTCAACGGTTTCGGCCATATCGACAAGTTTAGCAACGTCGGCAACGTCACGGAATGGTCCGAATGGGCAAGAACCAGCCGTCGCTTG
>CAZNBU010000537.1:0-1104 GCA_964571035.1 uncultured Planctomycetaceae bacterium
GGCCCATCCACTCCGTGGAGACGATCACCTGGTTTTCGCTGATGTCGGGGATCGCGTCCTTGGGGTTTTCCTGCAACGACTTGAACCCGTAGACAGCCGCGACGGCCGCCAGGATCAGCACAAGCAGCGGCGTCTGCAGGCACAACTTAAGGATGCGGTCAACCATGTCTGGCTCCGCCGGCAAGGTCTACACGCCGCAAGCGCAGCGCGTTGGCGATCACAGAGACCGAGCTGAAACTCATGGCTGCGGCCGCGATCATCGGCGACAGCAGCAGACCGAAAACGGGGTACAGCACGCCGGCGGCAATCGGCACGCCGAACGCGTTGTACACGAATGCAAAAAACAGGTTCTGCTTGATGTTGCGCAGCGTCGCGTTGCTGAGCTCGCGGGCGCGCACAATGCCGCGCAGGTCGCCCTTCACCAGCGTGACGTGCGCGCTTTCCATGGCAACGTCGGTGCCCGTGCCCATGGCGATGCCGACATCGGCCTGCGCCAGCGCGGGCGCGTCGTTGACGCCGTCGCCCGCCATGGCGACGACCTTGCCCTCGCCCTGCAGCGCCTTGACCTTCTCGGCTTTCTGGTCGGGCAGCACGCCGGCGATCACGTCGTCGATGCCGAGCTTGCCCGCCACCGCGCGCGCCGTGCGCTCGTTGTCCCCGGTTACCACGACGATGTGCACGCCGTCGTTCCGCAGCGCCTCGATTGCGTGCGCCGTGGTCTCCTTGATCGGATCTGCCACGCCGACGAGGCCCGCCGACTTGCCGTCGATCGCGACGAACATGACCGTCTGGCCGTCGGAGCGCAGCTCGTTGGCCCTGTCTTCCATCGAGCCAACGTCGGCGCCGACCTGCTTCATCAGCGCGTTGTTGCCCAGCGCGACCTTGCGCCCGTTGACCGTGCCCGTGACGCCCTTGCCGGTGTGGGAATCGAACTCGTCGGCTTTGCCGGCCTTCACTCCGCGCTCTGCGGCACCCTGCACGATGGCGGCGGCCAGCGGGTGCTCGCTGGCGTTTTCCAGCGACGCCACAAGCGACAGGAACTCCTCTTCTTCGATTCCCTCGGCCGGCTCAACAGTCACCAGCTTCGGTTTGCCCTCTGTCAGC
>CAZNBU010000537.1:1114-2548 GCA_964571035.1 uncultured Planctomycetaceae bacterium
CGTGCCGGTCTTGTCCAAGATAAGTGTGTCCACCTGCCGCATGCGCTCGATGGCTTCGGCGTTGCGGAACAGCACACCGACGTTGGCGCCGCGGCCGGTGGCCACCATGATCGAGATCGGCGTCGCCAGCCCCAGCGCGCAGGGGCAGGCAATGATCAGCACAGCCACCGCGTTCACCAGCGCGTAAGTCATGGCGGGCTCCGGGCCCACCAGCGCCCACACCACAAACGTGACGACGGCAACCAGCACGACCGCCGGCACGAACCACGCGGACACCAGATCCGCCAGTTTCTGGATCGGCGCGCGGGAGCGTTGCGCCTGCGCGACCATCTCGACGATGCGCGACAGCAGCGTATCGCTGCCGACCTTCTTGGCCTCGATCACCAATCCGCCGGTGCCGTTGATCGTGGAGCCGATCACCTGGTCGCCCTGCTGCTTCTCCACGGGGATCGGCTCGCCGGTCACCATCGACTCGTCAACGCTGCTGCGGCCTTCCAACACCTCGCCGTCGACGGGCACTTTCTCGCCAGGGCGCACGCGCAACTTGTCGCCGACGTGCACATGCTCAAGCGGCACGTCCTCTTCGCTGCCGTCCTGTTTGATTCTGCGCGCGAACTTGGCAGCCAGGCCCAGCAGCGCGCGGATCGCGGCGCCGGTACGCGAGCGCGCCCGCAACTCCAGCACCTGGCCCAGCAGCACCAGCGTGGTGATGACGGCGGCGGCTTCGTAGTAGACCGCCACCTGCCCGCCGTGGCCGCGGAAGGAGTGCGGGAAGATCCCGGGCACCAGTGTCGCCACAATGCTGTAGGCGAACGCAACGGACACGCCCAACCCGATCAATGTGAACATGTTGAGGTTGAAACCGCGCAGCGACTTCACACCGCGCACATAGAACGGCCACGCGCCCCAGGTACAGACCGGCAGCGCCAGTGCGAACTCGATCCAGATGCGTGCATCTGCACTGAGCAGGTTGGACACCGGCTCGCCCGGCAGCATGTCCAGCATGACAATCGCCAGCAGCGGCACAGCCAATGCGAGGCTGACCCAGAAGCGGCGCGTCATGCTCTTGAGCTCGGGATTCTCTTCTTCTTCTACTGACGGCTGCATCGGCTCCAGAGCCATACCGCAGATCGGGCAATCGCCGGGGCCATCGCGGACGATCTGCGGGTGCATCGGGCAGGTCCACTTCACGCCGCTTGGTGCCTTCTTTGCGTGCGGGTTGCGGGGCTCCAGCGCCATGCCGCACTTGGGGCAGTCGCCGGGCCCGTCGTGGGAGACTTCCGGGTGCATCGGGCAGGTGTAGTCATTCGCGGGATCGGCTGTTGCCGCGGCGGCCTTGCCGTGGGTGTGATCATGTCCCGCGTGATTGCAGTGCGAGTGGTCGTGCGCCTGCTGCTTCGTCTGTTCAGTCTGAGAATGGTTGTGGTGGTCGTG
>CAZNBU010000538.1:0-2548 GCA_964571035.1 uncultured Planctomycetaceae bacterium
GCCGCGCAGCCCCGCGGGTTCCATCGCCTCCTGTAGAGCGCTTACCTTGACGCCGTCAAGGAAGCCCTCCAGCTTACGGCGTCGCACCGGGTGTTGGAGCTTGCGGATCGCCTTGGCTTCGATCTGGCGCACGCGCTCGCGGGTGACCTTGAAGATCTTGCCCACTTCCTCAAGCGTGTACGTGTGCCCGTCGCCGATGCCGTAGCGCAGGCGTATGATCTCGCGCTCGCGGTAGGTCAGGGTGTTGAGCACGCGGTCGATCTTGTCCTTCAGCATCTCCTGCCTGGCGACGCCGACCGGGTTGTCGGCGTTTTCGTCCTTGATGAAGTCGCCGAAGAAGCTGTCGTCGGAATCGCCGATCGGGCGATCCAGGCTGATCGGGTGCTTGCTGATCTTCAGCACGCGCTTGGCTTCTTCGTAGCTGATCTCGGCGGCCGTTGCGAGCTCACGCACGCTCGGTTCGCGCCCGGTCTCTTGCATCAGGCGCTTGGCGACGTTGCGCAGCTTGCTCATCGTCTCGATCATGTGCACCGGGATGCGGATGGTGCGCGCCTGGTCCGCGATGCTGCGGGTGATCGCCTGGCGGATCCACCAGGTCGCGTAGGTGCTGAACTTGTACCCGCGGCGGTATTCGTACTTCTCAACCGCCTTCATCAAGCCGGTGTTGCCCTCCTGGATCACGTCCAGGAAGCTCAGCCCGCGGTTGCGGTATTTTTTTGCGATGCTGACGACCAGCCGCAGGTTGCCTGAGAACAGGCGGCGCTTGGCTTCTTCGTACGCCTGGTAGCGGTCCTTCATCTCTTCCACGCGCTCGTGCAGCTCCTCACGCGGCTCCATGGCGCGGCGCAGCAGCGTTTCCAGTTCTTCCTTCAACTGGTCCACGCGCTTCTTGGCTTCGTTGACGTCGTGCAGACGCTCAATCTCGCGCGACAGCCAGTTGGCTTTGCGGCTCACGCGCTCGATCTCGTCCATCATCGGCTTGATCTTCTTGGTCTGGATATTCAGCTCTTCCAGCAGGATCACAGCCTTCTTCTGGCGCGACCGCACGCGCTGGAAAGCGCGCTCGCGGTCCTTCTTAGCCGCCTTGCCGCACCAGAACAGCCAGTCTTCCTGGTTGCGGTGCACGAGGTGCTTCAGCGTCGTCAGGTTGTCGTTGAGGCGTGCGCTCATCTCCGACTTCGCCATCTCGAATTCGGAGTTGAACTTCATCGTGCGGTCAAACGCCAGCTCTCCGCGCTCGACTTCGCCGAGGATGCGGATCGCCTCCACCTGCGCGACGTGCGACTCCAGCACGCGCTTCTGAAAGCGCTTGCGGGTCACCTCGATCTTCTTGGCCAGCGCGATTTCTTCGTCGCGCGTCAGCAGCGGAATCTCGCCCATTTGCTGCAAGTACGTGCGCACCGGGTCGTCGATGCGGCCGTCTTCGTCCACCGGCGGCTTGGGCTCAGAGTGCCTGCGATCCTTCTTGTCGCGAACGCGGTACTCGGGGCTGTCCTCGACCACCTCGATCTTCAGCTCGTCCAGGCGCATCAGGATCTGGTCAAGCCGCTCAGGGCTCACCACGTCGCCGGGCAGCGCGTCGTTCATTTCGTCGTAGGTGATGTACCCACGGTCGCGGCCCATCTTGATCAGCTTGCGGATCTGGTCGTCCACTTCCTCCTGCGACAGCACGTGCGTGGTCGGCAGCAGGTTGGCCGTTTCCGTCGGCACAATCGTGGTAGTGCCCGCGGCGGTTTTCTGGAACCCCGCCACCGGCTTGATCATCTTCTTCTCGACCTCTTCCTTGGTGGGAAGATTCGGTAGAAGGCGCGTCAGCGACGCGGTGTCGCGGCGCTTGTTGGCCGGTGTGGCGGCAGCCTTCTTCTTGGCTGCTGCCTGCGACGGCAGCTTGACCGTGCTTTCGCCGTTGTTGCCGGAATCGTTCTAGCTCATCAGCCTCACCTTCGGGCGTTAGCCCTGTGCCTCTGGGTCTCAAGTCTGGCGGGTGTCCTCAGCCGCCACTACATAACGAACGGAGTTTCCCAATCCCGTCCGATTTATGCCCTTCTGGGGCCTTTTCGGCCCTTTTTTTGACGCAAAGCGTCCAAAGAAAGCGCCCCGGAACCCTGTAATTGCGCGTGTTCCGCGAACTTTTGCAGCTCTTTCAGCAGCCGGGCCTGTTCGTCGGTGTCTGCCGACTGGTTTTCCGGCACCTTTACGTGCTCGAGCACCGCCTCAAGCTCAGGCTTGGCTTCGGGCGGCAGGTGCGCCAGCAGCGCCCCCGGCACCAGCTCGCCATGCTCGTCCCAGGCGTTGACCATCTCGCGGTACAGCGCCTGCAACCCGGGCGTGGAGAACATTTCCGGGAACACCGTGTCGCCGGCTGCTGACAGCGCCACCGGGTGCTCGAACAGTCGGCGCAGCAACTCTCGTTCGTAGGTGAGGCGTGGACTGAGTTGCAAGCCCACCATCGCGGTATCTATCCGCACCTCGCCGTGTCTTTCGCGGTCCCTGTCTGCGGCAAACTCCTTTGACGCGACAGCGATGGCGCCCAAGATGGCTTCTTCAG
>CAZNBU010000539.1:0-2545 GCA_964571035.1 uncultured Planctomycetaceae bacterium
GACCGCTGGGAGTTCGGTTGGGCTGTCCCGCCCGCCACCTACCTCAACTACGCGGTCACGTTCCAGAAGCGGATCGACCCGCCGAAGGAGCTCCCCGAAGGCGTCACGCTGGTTGATCCGAATTTTGACTACGCCCACTTCCTCGGGTACGAAATCAACGTGACCGGCGACCTGCAGCGTCAAGCCGCGCCGTTGGTGTTCGCCGAGGCGCTGCTGCAGCCGGCGCTCCACGCGCCCGAGGGCAAGCAGAAAGCGGGCTTGGAGTGGAACCTCGAGTGGAAGCTCGACTCGATCTACGACTATCCCGCGTTGCAGCTTGCCAGCGAGTACACGATCACCGGCGCCGAGCAGTGCGGCAACGCTGAATGCGTGGCGATCACCGGCAAGCACTCGCGTAAGCCGCCTGCCAAGGGCGGCGATGCCGAAGGCAAGCTGCGCTGGCAGACCTACGACCTGACCTCGACCGCCTGGTACAACCCCGAAACACGCCGCATGCAGGGCGCGCTGCTTGAACTGCATGCAACGTTGATGCGCCCGGGCACGGACGGCGCAAAGGACACGCGCGAGGACATGCATTGGCGCGTGCGCTACGACCTTGCAGCCGAATTCGACAGCACGCACTCGCGCTATCTGCACGAGAAAGTGGACAAGGCGATCGAAAAGGGCGTCCACCGCGTGTGGGCAATGCTGCGCGGCGACGGTTCGTGGCAGCACACCCGTCACAAGCGCGGCGGCACCGCGCTGGCGCTGCTGACGCAACTCATGTGCGACGTGCCCAATGACGACCCGCGCATCAAGCAGGCGTTCACGCTGCTCAAGGACATGGAAATGGAGAACACGTACAGCGTTGCGTGTTCGCTGATGGCCTACGAGGCGCGCTATATCTCCGAAGAAGAGCGGCGGGCGTACCTTTCCAACCCCGATCAGCCCCCCGACTTCAAGCGCGAGGTAAGCGAAGACGACCGCGCCGAGATGGAGCGGCTGGTGCATTGGCTCGCGGACAACCAGAACCAGTCGAACCCCTTCTACAACTACACACGCCCCGATGAGCCGACGGGCCAGCGCTTTGACTTCTCCAACACGCAGTACGCGCTGCTGGGGCTGGCGGCGGCGCTGCGCTGCAACATCCGCATCCCGCCAGGGACCGTGCGCCAGCTGGTGGAAGAATTGATCAAGTACCAGCAGCAGAACGGCCCGAAGATTCGCCGCGTGGTGGGGTACAAGCCGCCCGAGCGCGACAAGGACGGCAAGGAAGGCCGCACCACGATGTCATCGCGGGCCTCGGAGGCGCGCGGATGGACCTACGCCCGCAAAGCCAAGTGGGACAAGTACAGCGAAGACGGCGACGCCTACGGCTCAATGACCACAGCCGGCATCACCTGCCTGCTGGCGGGCCTCGACATCGCCCACAACATGACGCCCGAGGACTTCAAGGTCGAGTTCGGAAGCCGCGCAGCGCTGCAACAGTGGGAGAAGCGCGTCAACGACAGCCTCGACGATGGCATGGCGTGGATGGAGCACTGGTTCAGTGTGACACGCAACCCGAACAAGGGCCGCCACTGGTACCTGTATTACATGTACGGGCTTGAGCGCATCATGATGATGGCGCAGATGCGCTATCTCGGCACGCACAACTGGTACAACGAAGGCGCGGCTGTGCTGGTGGTGACGCAGGATACGGAAGGCGGTTGGGGCAACCTGGCCGATACTTGCTTCGCGCTGCTGTTTCTCAAGAAGGGATCGGTGCCGTCGCGGCGCCGTGTGATCACCGGCGACTAGAACTCTTCTTCGTCGCCCGGCAGCAGTGATTCAATGTCCACGCGCTCCATGAACTCCGACAGCAGCGAGTTCGCCTTGCACGCCGAGTAATCCAGGTCCTTCATCCACGGCAGGATCCCGAGGATCGGCACGTTGCCGAAGTGCGCGATCTCGTCCGGCGCCGTGCGCTCCGGCAGCCCGATCGCTTCGCGCCCGAACCCGTTGATCACGACGCCGCTGATGGCGATTCCCATCATCTTCGCGAGGTTCACCGTCAGCAGTGAATGATTGATCGTGCCGAGCGTCGGCCGCGCGACCACCAATGCCTCAAGCCCGAGCTGCAGGATCAGGTCGGTCACCACCTCGCTGTTGTTGAGCGGCACCATCAGCCCGCCGACACCCTCTACCACCACGATCTCGTGCATCAGCGAAAGCTGAAAGTACTGGTCCACGATGTAGGCGATGTCGACGTGAACCTCTTCAAGCCGGCTGGCAATGCTGGGCGCGGCGGCGGCTTTCAGGCGGTAAGGGCACATCAGGTCGATGTCGTCGCGGATGCCGCAGATTTCGCGGATGAACCGCACGTCCTGCGCGACCACCTCGCCGTCGAGCACGGGGCACCCCGACTCGATCGGCTTCATGTACCCAACGTTCAACCCGCGCGCCTTAAGCGCGAGGATCAGGCCGGCAGAGACGATGGTCTTGCCGACGCCGGTATCGGTGCCAGTAATGAAGATGCCTGTGCGCATGCGCCGAAGCGAACCTACTAGGTACGAGGTTTAGGATC
>CAZNBU010000540.1:0-2545 GCA_964571035.1 uncultured Planctomycetaceae bacterium
CATGTCGTCAAGGCGATAGATCTGGTTGAACCCCAGGTGCTCCGCATACCACTTCAGCGCGGCGTCAAGGTCGCGTGTCTGCATCGCGGCGGTTACCGCGCCGTCAAACCCGAGTTGCAAGGCCATGAGCTTCTCCATTGTACCGGTAGCGTTGTTAGGAGTCATTTATATAGTAGCTATACTTATGTCAACCCTCGCGGCGAACAGATTGAAATCCGCACCCGACATCGCGCGGTTCTTCCACTTTCGGTGGGGACCTCCCGCTTTGGACGTGCTTGCGACAACCCGCGGTGCAAAGTTGGTAACGATCGCTGCTCAAGTTGGCGCCGAGCGCACGTCGGTTCGCCGCGCTATGGATGCACTGGTTAAATCCGGGTTGGCCCGGCGCAACACCGGCCACGGTCACCCGATGCGGCCGGAGTATCTGCCGACGCCACAAGGAGATCGCGTTGCCCGCGCCTGGTCAGCGCTCGATCTGGCGTTGCGAAGACTGGGCGCGGAAGATGCGGGCCATGCGAAGTGGCCCGTGCCGGTGTTTGTACTGATCGCCGCAGGCGTCGAGCGATTCGGTGAGATGCTCGACGCCTGCGACGGACTCTCACCGCGCGCGCTGGCGCAGGCGCTGCGAGTTCTGGTGAAGCGCGGACTCGCTGCGCGAACGCTGCATGATGGGTTCCCGCCTTGGGTATCCTACCGCGTCAACCCTGCGGCAAACGCGCTGCTACCCGAGCTCGTCGGATTGGCGCGTGCGTTCGGCCGCTGAGGCCAGCTACTTCTTGCGCTTGTAGGTCAGCTCGATCGTCTGGTGCATCTCCTCTTCGCCCGACGCTTCATACATCTGCACCAGGGTTTCGTCGCTGCTCTTGCGCGTGATGACGACCTTTTCCTTGTGCACCACGCCCCCGAGCACCTTCTGCGGCCGCTGGCCCGTCAGCGTCAGCACCGTCTTGTCTGCGTTGAGCTGGCCGGTCAGCACGTGCATGCCGGTGCCCGAAGTGCCGGTGTACAGCGCCTGGAACTGCTCGTTGAGGTTGTCGTACCCGACGAAACCAAGGCCCTTGTACTGCATGGGGCCTTCGCCCAGCGTGTAGTCTTCCTGCGCGTAGCGGTCGAACACCATCTTCACCGCGGACTTGCCCTTCAGCGGAATGGTCTGGTCCGGGCCGAGCCACATCTTGCCCGTCAGCGTCCAGTCCCCCACGTCCTGTGCCAGCCACTTGTGCTGCTCTCCGGGCGCGCGCAGCTTTGCCCACTTCTCTTCTTCTGCGTCGCCGTCCTGGGACAGCACCGGCACCAGTCCTACCAGCACCACGACCAGGACGCTTGCCACCACCGTGCTTGCAATACGGAACATCGCATCTCCTTGTTTGGGACCGCCGTAGTTCAACCTTGAACACGCGGCAGGTGTGGATGCAGGACGGGCGGCCGCCCAAATTAGATACGGGGAATCCGGAGTGCCGGATTCCCCGTATGGAAGGTCACCCGCGACTACTGCGTCGGGCGCTGGCCGCGGTACTTCTTCTCGTCGTATTCCATGCGCCAGGTCTCTTCCAGCGCTTCGACTTCGGTTGGCAGCCAGACGCGGGCTTCGCCGGTTTCCAGCATCTGCCGCATTTCGCCGTCGAAGAAGAACTTGCTCTCGCCGAATGCCGGCTTGAGCTGGTCCATCCACGTCGCCTTCGGGTCGTACTTGGCGAAAAAGACGCGGTTGGTCCACGCGGGATCGCGCGCCTGGATGAACTTGAGAACGAACACCTTCTGGCCGTTCACCTCGGCGATGCCGTCCACCAGCACCTTGCCCGGCGTGCAGCTCATGCTGGGGCCGCGCACGGTGCGGGCGAGGCCCGTCACCTGACGGTATGCCTCCGTGAAGATCTCGTACGCGCGCCACAGCGGCAGCTCAAAATACCCGCGTGCGCCGGTGTCGCGTTCGATGAACATGTAGTACGGGATCGCGCCCAGCTTCATCTGCAAGCGCCACATCTGCGCCCAGTTGTCCGGGTTGTCGTTTACATGCCGGATCACGGGCGACTGCGTGCGTACGGTGGCGCCGGCTTCAATCAGCCTGCGCACACCAAGCTGCGCGACTTCGGTTTCGATTTCACGCTTCACGCTGAAGTGCGCCATGATCGCCGCGTCCTTGCCGGCTTTGCGCACCTGCCCGATCAGCCGCATGAGGTCATCGGCGTCTTCACCGTGCGTAAAGCGGTACGGCCAGTAGGCCGGCGCCTTGGTGCCGATGCGGATGCTGGTGACGTGCTCGAGCTCAGGGTCCAGCAGCGGCTCAATGTACTGTCGCAGCAGCGCGGTGCGCATGATCATCGGGTCGCCGCCGGTGATCAGCACGCTGGTGACTTCCTTGTGCTTCTTCAGGTACTCGACCAGCCCGGAGGCTTCTTTGCTAGCAAACTTCATGTCGTCGAGGCCCACGAACTGCGGCCACCGAAAGCAGTAGGTGCAGTACGCGTGGCAGGTCTGGCCCGCCATCGGGAAGAACAGCACCGTTTCGCGGTACTTGTGCTGCATGCCCGGCACCGCGTAACCG
>CAZNBU010000541.1:0-2542 GCA_964571035.1 uncultured Planctomycetaceae bacterium
GGTCGTCCATGATGGTGCCGACTTCGCTGCCGATCTCGACCACGTGGCCGCAGAACTCGTGGCCCGCGATAACGCCGTGGCGGAAGTTGTCGCTGGCGCGCAGCAGCTTGGGGCGGATGGATTCATCCCACTGGTAAAGATGCAGGTCGCTGCCGCAGACAGCGGCGGCGCGCACCTTGATCAGCACTTCGTGGGGTTGAATGCGGGGTACGTCGGCTTCACGAACCTCCAGAGATCCGGGCTTGGGCGCCACGAACTGGATGGAGGGCATTGTAGTTTCAGGCATGTAAGCGATTCCTCGTGCTGCGGGCATCGTAGCGTGCGCTACCCGGAAGTGGATAGAGGGCCACCACGTGGTAGCGAAACCTGGGCGGCCCTGCCGCGCAACACAGTTGCCAATGCTGGCAGGTCGGTTATACTTCGGGTATGAAAACTGCAGTGTCCATACCGGACGACGTGTTTAAGGAAGCCGAGAGGCTTGCCAAGAAGCAAAAGACGTCGCGTAGCCAGCTGTACGCCGCAGCACTGCGTGAGTACCTCGCCCGCCATTCCGAGGACCAGATTACCGAGGCCATCAACCGAGCTCTCGCCGAGATTGGCGACCAATCCGACCCCTTCGTTGAAGCCGCCGCGGACGAAATCCTGAGGAACGTCGAGTGGTAGGTCCGCTGCAAGGCGAAGTCTGGTGGGCGCGACTGGGCGTACCATCCGGGTCTGAGCCCGGCTACACCCGCCCGGTGATTGTGGTGCAAGGTGACAGTTTCAATCGCAGCGGGATCGCCACTGTTGTATGTGTGCCGGTCACTCGCAATCTGAAATGGCAGGCCTCACCGGGGAATGTGCTGCTTGCAAAGTCCGCAAGTGGGCTGCCGAAGGAGTCCGTTGCCAACGCAACCCAAGTGCTCGCCTTGGACAAGGCGAGACTAGTTGAGCGTGTTGGAAAGCTTCCCAATAGGCAGCTCAGGTTGGTGCTTGCCGCCATTGGTTCTGTGCTGGGCCGCAGCGCCGAATCAACTCGTTGACGACGGGCCTGGGTGTGCGGGGACGCTGGTTCGCGGCGCTACCGGTGTCCATCGAGCAATAAGCACCAACAGCCCAATCGCAATCAGCACGCCGCCGACAGCGAACGGCCATTGGGGGCCGGCTGCGTCGTAGACTATGCCTCCCAGCAGCGGGCCCGCGATGCGGCCGAGTGTGGCTGCGCTGGCGGTGATGCCCATGGTGCCGCCCTGCTGGTCGGCGCGGGTGTGGCTGCTGATGATCGCCAGGATGCTGGGGTTGCACAGCGCGTTGAAGGCGCCGATGCCGATCGCCAGCAGGATCAGCCACAGCAGCGCGTTCATGCCCGGGTTCAGCTCAACCTGGAACCCGAACAGCCACATGAACAGCACCAACCCCGCAAGCCCGATGGCGAGTACCGCGCGGCTGCCAAGCCTCGCGGTCAGGCGCCCGATCAATCCACCCTGCACAAACGCCAGCGTCAGGCCGACCGCGACGAACACCCACGCGTTGGCGCTGGCAGCTATTTCGAGGTGATCCACGTTGAACTGGCTGAACATTGCCTCCAGGTTCGCGAACCCTAGCGTCACGACGAAGTAGACCAGCAGCATCGGGCCGATGCCCGGCCGCGTGATCGCGCGCGCGAGGCCTTTCAGCCGTGACTGGCGCGGGCCGAGCCCGGCGCGCAACTCCGGCGACAGCGATTCGCGCATCACGAACACAGCCAGCAAAAACGAAGTCGTGCTGAGCGCGGCTGCAAACAGTGCGGGAAACATCAACTGCGCTTGCCGGAACTCAAGGGTGGCCGTAGTGCCGTCGATGATCTCGCCGCCGGCGTACGACGGCGCGTAACCCAGGACGCCAAGCAGTCCCTCGCTGACCAACGCGCCGCCGATTGCGGGCCCGAACACGAACCCAAGGCCGAAGGCCATGCCGATCAAACCCATGCCCTTGGCGCGGCGCTCCGGCGGGAACACGTCGGCCATGTACGCCTGCGCGGTGCTGAGGTTGGCGGCGCACACGCCCGCCAGCGCGCGTGACAGCAACAGCCAAGTGAAGTCGCGCGCAAAGGCGAACATGATCCACGTCAGCGCGAACCCGGCTGTGCTGAACGCCAGCACGGGCTTGCGACCGACCTTGTCGCTGACGCGGCCCCAAACCGGCGCGAACAGGAACTGCATCAGCGAGTAGGCGGTCATGATCGACCCGACCAGCACCCCGCCGCGCATGTCCAACCCGACCGCGTCGGCGGCAGTGTCGGCCCAAGTCGGCACGTCAAAGATCGCGACGTAGTACGCAAGGCTCGGCAGGACGATGCCGAACCCCAGCAGATCGATGAAGATGATCAGCCAGACGGTAAAGACGCCGCGCTTCTGATCGGGTGTGAGGCGGGCGGCGTCGGTCATGGCGGGATGGTAGATCGGCAACGGGCAATCGGCAGTGGGCAATCGAACAGGCAGAGAACTGATTTGACGATTGCTGCGTGTGGCACACACTCTCGCCGACTGCCGACTGCCGACTGCCGACTGCCGACTGCCGACTG
>CAZNBU010000542.1:0-2541 GCA_964571035.1 uncultured Planctomycetaceae bacterium
GTGGCGCTGCCGATTAGCGTGAGCAACTCCTTGATCTCGGCGTGCTCGTCCGCCGACCGAGAGTAGATCAGCCGCGATCCCACCGCCGAGCCTGCGCGGTCGCCGGTTTCGGGCACCGTCAGGTCCTGCACCAGGTGCAGCAGCTCTTCGGCTGCGGTCGCCGGTGCGTCATCGTCGGCGGGCTTGGTTGCGTAGCGGTTGCAGTAGGTGCGGTACGCGTCGGTCAGCGGCTTCACCACGTACCCGCGCACGACCGGCTTGCTGGTCGCGGTGCTCGTGTCGCGGCACCGCAGCTTGCGGCCCTTTGTGTCGAGCGTCAGCGACACACCAGCGGACTCGGCGAGGATGCGGACGGCTTGCTCCGGCTCGAGCTTCGGCGCGACGACCCAGACCTCCGTTTCCAGGTCCAGGATTTCTTCGTCGTCGCCGTAGTCCACCTCACAACGAAGCTGCACGGCAAGGTCACCCAGCGCAGCCGACAACGTCGCCCCCGGGAATACGCAGCGCACGGTCTTGGGCGCCGCGTCGCCCTGCGCGTCGGCAATCCCGCCGCAGGCGAAGACCAACAAAAGGAAGATCGCTGTGCTTCGCATCGCGACTCACTTGGTTGCAGCCGCGGCATCCTGCTGCCTCGGCGTGGATTGCGCCCGCACGCGCACGATTGCGATCACGCTGCCGCCGCCTTTGACGCGGTCGCCGACCTTCACTTTCCAGTCGACCTCGAAGTCGTTGTCGAAGTAAAGCTCGGTGCGGCTGCCGAACTTGAGCATCCCGAAGCGCTCGCCGCGCCCGACGTTGTCGCCGTTGCTTAGCGGGCAGACAATGCGGCGCGCGATCAGCCCCGTGATCTGGCGCACGTAGAAGCGGGGCCCCCACTTGGTGCGAAACCCGATGTTCTGCGCCTCGTTGAGCGTGGAGCACTCCGGGTCGCGGGCATCGAGGTACTGCCCGTCCTGGTGGCGCAGGTACTCGACGGTGCCGTCAAGCGGCGCACGGTTCACGTGTACGTCAAAGACGTTCAGGAAGATGCCCAGCCCCTGGTGCGGCCCTTCGAGGTATTCTGACAGCGTCTTTTCGCCCACGTCGGAAACGACTCCGTCGGCTGGGCTGACCACGGTGTATTCGTCGCCGAGCAGCGCGCGGTCAGGGTCGCGGAAGAAGTTGCACACGAACCCCGTCAGAAACAGCGGCACTGCGCCGACGGCCCACAGAGCAGGATGCACGTACCAGGCCAGCGCCCACACCCCTATCCACAACACGGCGGGGATCACCAGCGCGTACAGGACCAACTCGCGAATTCCGTACTTTGTGAACGGCATGGCGGAAGGGTAGCAGGGATGTCGCGGCGGGCACAGGGATTGGACCGCAATGATCAATGCCGATTAGCCTCACTGATCATTCACGGCACGCTGGCCAAGCAGCGGGGCCAGGTTCATCACGACCTTGCGGTGGATCGTCGCGCGCTCTACGTACCCGAAATCGCGACTATCACCGTACGCCAGCGCGTCAGTGTCTGTGATGATCAGATAGTGCCCCTCCGGGATCACGTCACCGTCCTTCACCACCACTCCGTCTCCGATGTCAAACCCGACAGGCAGCGGTGACCGTCCGCCGATCGCCATCGTCGGCCCGGCGCGTTTCACTGGCTCGCCCGGCAGCCCGGCGATGCGCCCCAGCATGGTTTCCGGCGCGCCGTCCGGCGGGTTGGGGTGATCGTAGAAGACGACATCGCCCAGCTTGGGCTCGCGCCACAGGTTCAGGTTCATCAGCAGCAGCGTGTCGCCCTTCTGGACGTCCTCGATCGGTGACTGGATGCGCTTTGACTTGGGATCAAACTCACCCGGCACGGTGTACAGCTTGAACGTAAGGAACGCGTAAACCCCCACCAGCAGCAAGGCGCCGCCCAGAACCCAGCGCAGGCGCCGAATCCAGCGTCTGGCCGCCTGCACGCGGGCGTGCTTGCGGTCTATCTCGATCCGGGGGTCCTGTGCGTTGTGTGCCATGGTATTGCACGCAGCCCTTGATGCCGCACCCACAGTCTGCGATATTGCCGACCTCTGTAAACTGCGTTCACTCGTGGGTTTCCGTGAACGCGCCGGGCAAGGAGCGGGGTTTGAGCCTCTTCAAAAACCAGAAGCGCGGCACCATTGACGCGCTGGGCACCATCCAGGACACCAACACCTTCAAGCTGGTGCGCAAGATCGCCGAAGGCGGCATGGGGGCTGTGTACGAAGCCACCCAGCTCGGATCGGACGGTTTTGAAAAGCGCATGGCCATCAAGACCATCCTCGAAGACTTCTCTAACAACGATGAGTTCGTCGAAATGTTCATCGGCGAAGCCAAGCTGGTGGCGGACTTGATCCACCAGCACATCGTGCAGATCTACCAGTTGGGCAAGGTCGGGCGGCAGTACTACATGGCCATGGAGTTCATCCACGGCGTGAACCTTGAGCAGTTTCTGGACCGCCACCACCAGTACAAGAAGCGCGTGCCCACTGAGCTGTGCGTCTACATCGCAAGCCGCGTTGCCCGCGCGCGCGG